>JACMLC010000233.1 GCA_014379795.1 Pyrinomonadaceae bacterium | reverse complement strand
CGTCATCCCAGACATACTCGCCTTCGCCGCGCACGAGCGCGAGCGGTTCCTGATAGTAGGTGGCGACCGCCGGGAAGAGAAATTCTTTGTGTTTGCGGACTGTTTCAGATTGTGTTGTTTGTTGTTCGGCAGTGCTCATGTTTTCCTTTCAGTTAAGCGTGATGAGTTCGCTACTTATCCAAGAATTATTCCCAAAACTTAACATCTACAAAATTATAGCTGGTCATAGACGGAATCTTCTTCGTTGTCCCAGACTTGTCTGAAAGCGTCTTCTGATAGTTTAGCTGCGGCTTGCACGAGACGACGTTCGTCGCGCTGAGAAATAAAGTCAACGAAGTCCTCAACTTCAGCAACCCGTTCAGGTGCCAAGCCATTAATTTTTTCGATTAACTTTTCGTTTTGCATCGAACCCTCGCTTGCCCTTTGAATTTCATCACTGGACAATAGTCGGCTAGTACAGATTCCCCTCACGCTTGCGCCCTGTGTAATCCACGTAGACGACTTTTAATTTCGTGTAGAAATCGAGCGCGGTCAAAACCTATTTCGGAGGTAGGATTCCCAAGTCTTTGCAAATCTTCTTAATCAAATTATCTCTAACTTCTGTATGACGCGGCACGGCTGAACGCTTGTTCTGTGTTGGATTATGCCACCACGAATGATTCGCGCCTTCGCGCAGAAATTCGCAGCCCTGCGACTGAAGGTAGCGAATCAATTCTTTTCGCTTCATACCGCAATCAATTCTTCTTCGTAATTCGTTCCGGCAGCGTCGAGCGCATCTTGACGATTAAATTCCAACGCTTCGCGCAAAGTTACGCGCAAAGTTTGAAGAAGCTCCTCACGGGTCGCTTCCTGACAATTGACGCCCGGAATTTCTTTGACCCAGCCAATCCACCAATCGCCGTCTTGTTTGATGACCGCCGTAAAGTTGTTTTTCATTTGCTTTATTTCCTTTAATACAAATTCCCCTCACGCTTGCGCCCTGTGTAATCCACGTAAACAACCTTCAGCTCCGTATAAAAATCGAGCGCGGTTGATCCCTGTTCGCGGTCGCCGATACCTGTCGCCTTGATGCCGCCGAAGGGAATGTGCGCTTCACCGCCGGTGGTTGGAGAGTTGATGTGCGTCATGCCTGTTTCAATCTCATCAACAAAGCGGAAGATGCGCGCGGCGTCGTTGGAAAAGATGGAAGAAGAGAGACCGTAATCGCTATCATTGGCGACCTGCATCGCTTCATCAAAATCTTTGACGCGCAGGACGGAAAGCACCGGGCCGAAAATCTCTTCGCGCGCGATACGCATGTCTATCGTCACGCGGTCAAAGACAGTCGGGCGCACGAAATATCCTTTATCCAATCCGTCGCCCGTCGCGCGCTCGCCGCCGCATTTCAGCTCTGCCCCATCCTCGCGCCCGATGCCTATGTAATCGAGTACGGTCTTAAATTGGCTCTCGTCAACGCTCGGCCCCATCTCTGTTTCAGCCTTGCTGCCATCGCCGATTCGCATTGATTCGGCACGCTTGACGATGCGCGAAACAAACTCGTCCGCTACGTCATTGACGACCACCGCGCGGCTCGTGGCGGTGCATCGCTGGCCGCTTGAGCCGAACGCGCCCTGCGCCGTTGATTCGACGGCTAAATCCAAATCCGCATCCTCAAGGACGACGACAGGGTTCTTGCCGCCCATCTCGCATTGCACTTTCGCGCCGCGCCTTGAGACTTGTTCGTACATGCGTATCCCGACATCATTCGAGCCGGTGAAGGAGACCGCGCGCACCGCCCGGTGGCTGATAATCTCGTCGCCCGCTTCAGAGCCTGAGCCGATAATGAGATTGAGCACGCCTTTCGGGATTCCGGCTTCTTCAAAAATCTCTACGATGCGAACGGCGGTCGCGGGCGTCAGGCTCGCAGGTTTGAAGACGACCGTATTGCCTGCGACGAGCGCGGGCGCGATCTTCCAGATCGGAATGGCGACGGGAAAATTCCAGGGCGTGACGCAAGCGACGACGCCGAGCGGCTGCTTGATGGTATAAGCAAAGTTTGAGGGCAGCTCCGATTGAATCGTCTCGCCATTCAGACGACGAGCCTCGCCCGCGCAGAACTCCGTGACATTGATAGAGCGTTGCAGCTCGCCGCGCGATTCCGCGATGGTCTTGCCCTCCTCGCGCGTCAGAAGCTGTGCCAGAGCTTCCTTCTCATCTTCCAAAAGTCGCGCCGCACGCGCCACGATGCGCCCGCGCGTCGGCGCAGGCGTCATGCGCCAATCACGAAAAGCTTCGCTCGCAGCCTCGACAGCGCTGCGCGCTTCCTCTCGCGTCGCCTGTTTGATAGTGCCCAGCACATCATCCGTGTTGGCCGGGTTGATATTCTCAGCCGTTTTGGATGAAGCGGATTCAATCCACTGCCCGTTGATGTAATTACGATAAATAGTCATAGGAAAAAGATGGTGTTTAAGAAACGAAGAACGATAACCGCCTTGCCCTGCGTCGTGCCGCATTCATCGCTCATCATTACTGAAGTGGTGGTTCAAACATCTCTAATATAACAAGAAAGCTGTGAAACCGCCCAATACATTCTTCTGAAATTTAATACCGGATTGGAGAATAAAATAAGGAAGAGCGGGGGCAAGCCCGCCTTCCTGACCATGAGACACTTGAGCTTGAAGCATTCAAGCCAAGCTCATTAGCAGGTTAGG
>JACMLC010000232.1 GCA_014379795.1 Pyrinomonadaceae bacterium | reverse complement strand
CGTTATTGTTCTCGCATTGTACTTTTGGATGCGGGGAGGCAGTCAAAGCTCAGAAAACATCAAGGCAGATGTGGAAGCCGGTGAGCAAAAGGACGAGCACGGCGATTCCGAAGTAAAGCTGTCTCCTGAAGCTCTGGCGGCTGCCGGGATAGAGATTGAGGGCATCACTCAGCGGCCAGCCGTTGCGCTCCTGAAAGTCACAGGGACGGTCGAGGCGAATCAACAGCAGACGCAGCAAGCAACGCCGCTCGTCGGTGGCCGCATTGAGCGCGTCCATGTTGTACTCGGCGACCGCGTGCGCGCTGCGCAAGTGCTGGCCGTCATTTCCAGCCCGCAGATCGCACAGATGCACGGCAAATTGCATGAGTCGGAGACGCAGCTCCAGCTTGCCGAGCGCAATCTTCAGCGCGTCCTGCGAGCGGAAAATCGCGTCGCCGTGCTGCAAGCGAAAGCGCGTCTTGATGAAGCCGAAGCGACGCTCAAGCGCACGCGCCGTTTAATCGAACTCGGCGCAGGCGCAGGCAAAGACCTTATCGCATCCGAAACCGCTTACAAGACTGCGAAGGCTGAGTATGACTTTCAGAGCAATATCTCCCTCAACCGTGAAACACAGGAAGCACGCGCAGCCGTCGAAACGGCGCGGGTAGATGTCTCTCATATCCGTGACGAGATGCGTGCGTTGGGTGCGCCGGTTGCCGAAGGCGAACGCGACGATCATCGCAATGACACTTCGCTGGTAGCCGTGCGCGCTCCGGCGGCAGGCACTATTACGGAACGTCTCGTCAACGTAGGCGCAGGCGTCGAGGCCGGGAAGCCGCTCTTCACGATTGCCAATCTCTCAAACGTGTGGGTGATTGCCAATGTACCCGAAGCGCAGATCGGACTTTTGCATGTAGGCACGCCTGCCGAAGTTCGCTCTACGGCTCTCGGCGGCAACGCGCTGGGAGGAGCTGTTAGCTACATCGCTCCGCAATTGAATGAGGACACGCGCACCGCAGGCGTGCGCGTAGCCATTAACAATCCTAATGAAAAACTCAAAGCAGGCATGTTTGTAGAGGTGGGCTTCCAGACCGGCACAGATACGACGACCGGCGAGGAGTTGATGGTTAAAGCGGATGCTATTCAACGCATCGGCGAACGCACAGTTGTTTTCATTCCTAAAGAAGATGAACCCGGAGCTTTTGAAGTGCGCGAGGTAGAGGTGGGCGGCGAGACGGATGGTTACAGAAAGATTTTAAGCGGTCTGAAGTTAGGCGACCGTGTAGTGACCAAAGGCAGTTTCACGCTCAAGACGCAGATGATGAAAGGCGAAATGGGGGATCACGGTCACTAATGATAAACGCATTGATTAGCTTCTCAATCAAACAACGCTTCCTCGTGATGCTGATGGTTGCCATTCTCATCGGGGCAGGCATCTATAGCTTTCAGCGTTTGCCGATAGATGCCGTGCCGGATGTCACCAATGTACAGGTGCAGATACTGACCGCCGCGCCGTCTCTGGCTCCATTAGAGATTGAAAGACAGATCACATTTCCGGTCGAGGTGGCGATGTCAGGGCTTCCTGATGTTGAAGAAATCCGCTCTGTCTCCAAGTTCGGCCTCTCCGCCGTGACAGTCGTTTTCGCTGACTCGGTTGACACGTTTTTCGCACGGCAACTCGTCCTCGAACGCCTCACACAGGCGCGTGAACAGATTCCCGAAGACATCGGCTCGCCGGAGATGGGGCCTATCTCAACGGGACTGGGCGAAATTTACCAGTACGAGCTACGCGCCGCGCCCGGTAGCGGTTACGACCCGACAGCCCTGCGCACAATTCAGGATTGGAGCGTGCGCCGCCAGCTTTTAGGCGTCCCCGGCGTCACAGAAGTCAACAGCTTCGGAGGCTTCGAGAAGCAATATCAGGTGCGGCTTGAGCCAGCTAAATTGCAGTCTTATGGTCTCTCCCTGCGTGATGTTCTTGAAGCCGTCGGGCGTAACAATGCGAACGTCGGCGGAGCTTATATCGAGCATGGCTCGGAGCAATACCTGATACGCGGAATCGGTCTCGCGGAATCTGCCGATGACATTGCAAACATCGTGGTCAAAACAGGCAAAGAGGGGGTGCCTATTTACGTGCGCGATCTCGGCGAAGTCACGACCGGAGCAAGCGTCCGTCAGGGCGCGGTGACGGCGGACGGCGAAGGTGAAATCGTCGCCGGAATCGCAATGATGCTCAAGGGTGAGAACTCGCGCACCGTCGTCGGGCGCGTCAAAGAACGCGTCGAGCAGGTTAAGAAGACCTTACCGAAAGGCGTTGAGCTGATTCCCTTCTACGACCGCACAGAGCTTGTTGACCGCACTATCTGGACAGTGGCGAAGAATCTTATAGAGGGCGCTATTCTTGTCATCATCGTCTTGATTCTATTGCTTGGTAATTGGCGCGGAAGCCTGCTGGTCGCAACCATCATCCCCCTTTCAATGCTGTTCG
>JACMLC010000231.1 GCA_014379795.1 Pyrinomonadaceae bacterium | reverse complement strand
CTGTATGCGCGTGTTCATCTCCATGAAGTAGAACTGGCCGTCTTCGTCAAGGAGAAATTCAAACGTCCCCGCGCTCGAATAGCCTATGCGCTTGCAGGCGTTGACCGCCGCTTCGCCCATCTTCGTGCGCAGCTCAGGCGTCAGCACTGGCGATGGAGCTTCTTCCAAAAGTTTTTGATGACGACGCTGAATCGTGCATTCGCGCTCGCCCAAATGAACGCAGTTGCCGTACTCGTCCGCCATCACCTGAATCTCTATGTGGCGCGGGCGTTCGATATAACGCTCTATGTAAACATCGCCGTTCTTAAAAGCCGCCGCCGCTTCGTTTGAAGCAGTCTCAAGCGCATGTCCCAATTCTTCTTCCGTGCGAACGATACGCATGCCGCGACCGCCGCCGCCCGCAGCAGCTTTGACGATGACCGGAAAGCCTATCTCGCGCGCGAGTCTTAAAGCTTCTTCTTCCGTCTCCAAAGGCTCAGGGCTGCCCGGCAGAATGGGCACGCCCGCTTCCTTCATGGCGCGGCGCGCTTCCACCTTATCGCCCATCATGCGAATCACGCCGGGGCGGGGGCCGATAAATTTGATGTCGCAAGCTTCGCAGATTTCCGCGAAGTAGGCGGATTCAGCCAGAAAGCCGTAGCCCGGATGAATAGCATCAACGTTAGCAATCTCTGCCGCGCTGATGACGGCTGGAATATTCAGATAGCTCTGCGCCGAAGGGGATGGCCCGATGCAGATGGCCTGATCCGCAAAGCGCACATGCAAGGAATCGCGGTCGGCCTCGCTATGCACCGCGACCGTCTTGATGCCCATCTCCTTGCACGTCCAGATGATGCGGCACGCGATCTCGCCGCGATTGGCGATCAGGATTTTGCGAAACTTGCTCATAAGTCTCAAGTCCCAAGTCCCAAGTCCCAAGTCCCAAGTCAAATCGGCTTGGGACTTGGGACTTGGGACTTGGGACTACTTCTTAAGTCCAAACAATGGCTGGCCGTATTCGACCGGCTGGCCGTTCTCGACGTAAATCTTGGCGACGACGCCGGTTGTTTCAGCCTGTATCTCGTTCATCAGCTTCATGGCTTCGATGATGCAGACGGTTGTGTCCGGGTTGACGTGGCTGCCAATGCGCACAAAAGGCTCTGCGTTCGGAGAAGGCGAGCGATAAAAAGTGCCGACGATGGGAGAAGGAATCGGGATCAGGGCTTCATCTTCCGCCTCCGCAGCAGCATCTGCGCTGGCTTGCGTCTCGGCAGGCGTTGCGGCTTGCGGAACTGCTGCGCTTGTTGCGACAGGCGCAGATTGAACGGAAGAGGCGACAGGTGGCGCGTGCATGACAGGCTGCTGATGGAAGCCTTGCGGCTGTGCGTTGACCTGTGGAGCCAGCTCGCGGCGAAGGCGAACGCGCACGTCTTTATTCTCAAGCTCGAAATCGGTAAAGCCGTACTGGTTGATTAGCTCGACCAGCTCGCGCAACTCATCCATGTTGAGCGATTGCTCAAGTTGACGACCGCTGCTGGGCGCATGCTGTCGGCGACGGCCACGATTGCGCTCGCGTCCACCGCTACTATTGCGCTCGCCCGATTGCTGCGCAGGTTTTTGTGCGCCTTCTTCGCTTGCAGGTTGTGGTGTTTCCTGATCGCTCATCCTTTAGACTCCGACGCGGGCTTTTAGTAATCTAGACTCTCGTGCCCGTTTCTCACTGGTTTGAATAAAGCGAAGAGCCTCATACCGCACGGGGGCTATGAAAAAGCGCGCCGACGATAAATTGAGGCTCTTGGTCGGCTCTCTTGCGCGCGCTCGTGCTTTTTAGCTTAAGCGCACACGCCGCTCGATAGAGGTTCGCTCTTAGTCGTTTGTATCCTTCTCTTCGGCAGTCTGCTCTGTCTTTTTCGCGCGACTACCGCCTGCGGGTTTGTTGTCTTCCAGCGTCTCGTCAACCGGCTCAACGCCGCTGCCGCGCGCCTCTGTCGTTTCTTTCTTCTCGTAAGTCTTATCTGCCTTGTCACGCCCCGCGCGACGACCGCCTTCAGCCGCTTTGGACTCGCTCGCTTTCGCGGTCTTCTTCTTACCCGTAGCGGATTTGGCGCGCTTGTTCGCGGCTTCGATGGCTTCGCGTTCTTTCGGGTTATCAACCAGCTCGATAATCGCGAGTTCCGCGTTGTCTCCGTCGCGGCGACCGAGCTTGATGATGCGCGTGTAACCGCCCTGACGGTCTTTGAAACGTTCGCCCAAATCGTCAAACAGGCGTTTCAAAGCAGCGACGCCCGCCGTGCGCGGAGCGCGCATTTGCCCGCGCTTGCCGCTGGAAACGGCCTGCTGGCGATTGCCTGCGTGAAAGAATGCGGCGGCCTGACGACGCAGATGCACTGCCTGCACCGCCGCCGTCTCGCCTTCGAGATGCTGTGCGCGGCGCGAAAGCGTGATTGCCTTCTCGATGAACGGGCGCAACTCTTTAGCCTTCGGCAGAGTCGTCACGATGCGCTCATGCTGCGCGTTGATTAATGAAGTCGCCAGATTGCGCAACATGGACATGCGATGCTCCGTCGTGCGCCCCAACTTACGATGTGCCTTCAGGTGTCTCATGATAATTTTAGATTTTAGATTTTAGATTTTAGATTTTAGATTTAGAAGAACTGCTTTACCAGCTTCTTCCAATCGCAAATCTAAAATCTAAAATCGCAAATTATTCCTCGTCCGTGTCTTCGAAATCGTCTATGTCGCTGTCGCGCCCGCCGGTGCCGGGAATCGGATTGCCCTGCTCGTCAAACTCCATCCCGAAATCCAGGCCCATGCCGTTCAGGATGTCTTTGATTTCGTTCAGGGATTTCTTGCCGAAATTTTTGGTCGCCAGCATCTCGCGCTCCGAGCGTTGCACGAGATCGCGGATCGTGCGAATGTCCGCGTTCTTCAGGCAGTTGTAAGAGCGCACCGAGAGTTCCAATTCGTCTACGGAGCGATCCAGCACGTCGTTGCGCGGCAACGGCGGACGCTCCATGTTGGCATACGCGTATTCGTCCGTGTCTTCTTCAAAGTTGATGAAGATGGACATGTGATCTTTAATCAGCTTGGCCGCCAGACCGATAGCATCGTCCGGCTTGACCGAGCCATCCGTCCAGACTTCAATCGTCAGCTTATCGAATTCCGTGTTCTGCCCGAGACGCGCAGCTTCCACAGTGTAGTTGACCTTCTTGACCGGCGTGTGAACCGAATCAATCGGAATGTAGCCCAGAGAAAGGTCTTCATCAAAATTGCGGTCTGCGGAAACGTAGCCGCGCCCGCGCTTGAGACGCATCTCGATTTGCAGCGAGCCGCCGTCACTGACAGTAGCGATGTGTACGTTCGGGTCTAGGACTTCCACGTCGGCATCGGCTTCGATGTCACCGGAGAGAACTTCGCCCGCGCCTTCTTTCGAGATGGTTAAAGTTTTCGGCTCATTGCCGTGAAGCTTGAAAGGCACCTGCTTCAAATTCAGAATCACGTCCGTCGCATCTTCTACGACGCCGTTGATGGATGAAAACTCGTGTTCGACGCCTTCGATCTTGACCGCCGTGATGGCCGAGCCTTCGATGGAAGAGAGCAGCGCGCGGCGCAAGCTGTTGCCCATCGTAGTGCCGAAGCCACGCTCGAACGGCTGCGCCGAAAAGCGACCGAAACGCTCGGTCATCGTCTCTGCATCAGCCGCGAGCCGTCGCGGCATTTGAAAACCTGTCCAGAGATTATTTTGATCCATAGCCATATTTTTTTCGATTCCGGTGTAAATCCCTAAAATGCCTGCAAGCGAAGGCGCTATCTGAAAGAGACGCCTTCGCTCACATGATGAAATTCAAACTTACTTGCTATAAAGCTCGACGATCAATTGCTCGTTGATCGAACGGTCAACGTCCGCGCGAGTCGGAAGACTTGCCACGCGCGCGCTCATGTCCGCGCCATCCGCAGGGGCAATCCACGAGGGACGACCGCGACCCGCAGCCGTCTGCCACGCACCTTCGATGTGCGGATTTTTGCGGCTCGCGTCTTTGACGCTGACGACATCGCCTGCCTTTACCTGAAAGGAAGGGATGTCAACCTTGCGCCCGTTGACTTCGATGTGACCGTGATTGACGAGTTGACGCGCTTGTCGCCGCGAGGTGGAGAAACCGGCGCGATAGACGGCGTTATCCAGACGGCGTTCGAGTAAGAACAAAAGGTTCTCGCCCGTAATGCCCTTCTGGCGCGCAGCCTTCTCGAAGTAGTTGCGAAACTGGCCTTCGAGGATGAAATAGATACGTTTGACTTTCTGTTTTTCTCTGAGCTGCTGGCCGTAGCCGACGAGGGCTTTGCCGCGCCGCATTGAATTGCCGTGCTGTCCCGGCGGCTGTGTGCCGCGCTTTTCAATCGGACAAGAGGGCTTGTAACAACGGTCGCCCTTGAGGAAAAGTTTTGCACCTTCGCGGCGGCACAAACGGCACACCGCATCTCTATACCTAGCCACTTCTTTTTCTTGCCTCCGGTCTATTTACTAGACGGAAAAGTTTACAGGACGCTCAGCCATCTTTCGTTGAGCTGCCCCTTCATCCTTTTGGTTAATAAACGAATTTGCGATTTTAGATTTGCGATTTGCGATTGGATAAGGCCGATAGCATTTATCTGAAAATCATCCTTATCCAATCGCAAATCTAAAATCGCAAATCTAAAATTCCTATACTCTGCGACGCTTTGGCGGACGGCATCCGTTGTGCGGAATCGGCGTCGTGTCGCGAATGACAGTCACGCGAATGCCTGCGTTGTTAATCGCACGAATCGCGGACTCGCGCCCGCCGCCGGGGCCTTTGACGCGCACTTCGCACTGCTGCATCCCTGCGTCTTTGGCTTTGTTGGCAGCCTCGTAAGCGGCCTGCTGCGCGGCGAAGGGCGTGCCCTTGCGTGAGCCGCGAAAGCCGCGCGCGCCCGAAGACGACTGCGCGATCAAGTTACCTTCGAGATCGGTGATCGAGATCATCGTGTTATTAAACGATGCCGCAATGTACGCGATCCCGACCGGGATGTTCTTCTTCTCTTTCTTACGAAAGACCTTCTTTTTTCCGCCTGTTGCTTTTGCCATAATCTTTTAGGGTGTAGGGCGTAGGGTGAAGGGGATAGGGTTTTGACTACACCTACACCCTATCCCCTTTACCCTAATTCTTATTTCTTACCCGCCACTTTCTTCTTCGCGATGGTGGCGCGGCGCGGGCCTTTGCGTGTGCGTGCGTTGGTGTGTGTGCGCTGGCCGCGCACGGGCAGGCCGCGACGGTGACGAAGCCCGCGATAAGCGCCGATGTCCATCAGGCGCTTAATGTCCATTTGCACGCGCTTGCGCAGATCGCCTTCGATCTCGCCGTCGCGGTCAAGGATGGTGCGGATACGTCCCAGCTCATCCTCGTTCAAGTCCCTAATGCGAGTGTCAACGCTGACCTGAGCTTCCTGCAAAATGGAAGTAGCGCGCGAACGCCCGATACCGAAAATATATGTAAGGCCAATCTGCGCGCGCTTGTTAGGCGGCAAATCAACTCCAGCCACACGAGCCATAACTTTATCTCTTCTCCAACAATAAAAATTTGCGATTTTAGATTTTAGATTTGCGATTGAAAGACAAAATCGCAAATCGGCAATCGCAAATCTAAAATACTTTTACCCTTGTCGCTGTTTATGCTTCGGGTTGGTGCAGATCACCCTCACCACACCTTTGCGGTGAATGACCTTGCAGTTATCACACATCTTTTTGACTGAAGCCCTTACTTTCATTGCTCTTTAAGCCCTCGCCTCTTTTTGTCAGCCCGTCTTACTTCTTACTTATAGCGGTAAGTGATTCGACCGCGATTCAAATCGTAAGGCGATAGCTCGACAAGCACGCGGTCGCCCGGAAGAATTCGGATAAAATGTTTGCGCATCTTGCCTGAGATATGCGCGAGCACTTGATGCTGGTTATCCTCCAGCTCGACGCGAAACATCGCGTTCGGCAAGGTCTCCAAGACCTTCGCCATGACCTCTATCGCCTCTTCCTTCGCCATATATCTCTAAAGCGTGGATTTGCCTTCACCGACAAACTGCGCATAGTACCATGCGGGCAGCGTTTTGCCAAGCCGACGACCGCCTTCGGTTCAATGTCTCAACTGTCCATCGGGCTTGGTTGGCTCGCCACGTTTTTTCCGGTACTTGGCGAAGAAAATCAGCCCGCCGATTAGAATTGCGGCCAAGAGGGCTGCAACCAGCCAGATTAAAGCATTGTACCCAGCCATAACATCTTCCCCTTGTAGGACTTCGCCGCCGGAGGCTCGCTTTAGACGCCTGCGGCCTGCAACTGCTCCTGCCGGACTTCCTGTGTGACGCGCGTGAGGACTTCCGGGCCTTCTTCCGTGACGGCAATCGTGTGTTCGCAGTGCACGCTCGGCTTTCCGTCAAGCGTCACGACCGTCCAGCCGTCCGCCAGCGCCTTGGTCTGATGCGTGCCCAGGTTAATCATCGGCTCGACGGCAAAGACATAACCGTTTTTGATTTTCGCGCCTTTGCCGGGTGTGCCGTAATTGGGAATCTGCGGGTCTTCGTGCATCTTGCGACCGATGCCATGCCCTACATAATCACGCACGATTGAATAGCCGTGTCGTTCGGCATGTTCCTGCACAGCCCAGCCGATGTCGCCCAAGTGCCGTCCGGCGCGACATTGTTCAATCGCGCGCTCAAGACATTCGTCCGCGACTCGAATCATTTGAAGCAAATCTTCACTGACCTGCCCGACCGGAATGGTGGTCGCGGTGTCGCCGACAAAGCCCGCGAGAGTCGCGCCCAAGTCCATCGAAAAAATATCGCCATCCTTCAGCTTGTAATTTGAAGGAAAGCCATGCACGATCTGTTCATTCACAGAAGCGCAAATGGAATAAGGAAAGCCATGATAGCCCTTAAAGGTCGGCAGCGCGCCCCCATCTCGAATCATCTTTTCCGCTGCGCGGTCAAGCTCAAGAGTCGTGATGCCGGGCACAACCATTCCGCGCAACTCTTCGCGCACCAGCCCGATCAGGCGTCCGGCGGCGCGCATCTTTTCCAACTCTTTTCTGGACTTTCCAATAATCATAAGTTTTAAAGTGAAAAGTGATGAGTGATAAGTGATGAGATAAAAACCAATAGCATTTCTCTTATCACTTATCATTCATCACTTTTCACTACCCTTTCCACGTCCGGGTAAATGGCTTCCGGTTCGCGTGTGCCGTCAACGCGGTGCAGGCGATTTGTCTTTTGATAATAATCAAGCAGAGGCCGCGTCTGCTGCGCGTAAGTCTCAAGGCGAACTTTAGCCTTCTCAACCGTATCGTCCGAGCGATGTATGAGCTGCGCGTCCGGATGCAAGTCACAAACGTTATCGTTTTTCGGCGGCTTGAAATAGATATTGTAAATCTCGCCGCAGATGGGGCAACTGCGCCGACCCGTCATGCGTTTTTCCAACACCTCGAACGGCACATCAACGACAATCGAGAGAATCTTCTTGCCCTGCTCGACGGCCAAATTCTCAAGCATCGCCGCCTGTACAGTTGTGCGCGGAAAACCGTCCAGAATATAACCGTGCTTGCAATCGTCACGGCTGGTGCGCTCCTCGACGACGCGAATCGTCACTTCATCCGGGACGAGCTTGCCGGAATTCATGATCGCGCGTACTTCTTCAGCGAGCGGCGTCTGCGCATCCTTCATGGCGCGAAAAATATCGCCGGTGGAAATCTGCGGCAAGCCCTGTCGCTCTTGCAAGAGCCGCGCCTGCGTGCCCTTGCCCGCTCCCGGCGCTCCCATTAAAACGATGATCTTTGCCATCACTAATCAGGTATGTCTCTTAATGCGCAGCGACCCAAAACATCTTCTCATCCGTACCGGCAGAAGGACATAGAGTGCTGCCTTGAGAGATTTTTGAAACCGATACCGAGCCGCGCCGCAAGATAATCGCCTGCCACTGCGTGCCGCAACCGTCGGGCATTAAAGCATCTGTCCGTTTGGCGTTGAGTGGGCCACCCACTACAAGCAAGACCGTTGCATTTCTGAGGTCTTTGTAAGTGTAAGACTGCGCCGTGTTACGATTTTTAGGGTGACGCACGAACTGGCAAGGCGCAGGCAAATCCAGCGCCTGCTCGTCCGAGCGTTTTTGTCGCTCATACACGACGACACACTTGCCCTCGCGCTCTCGCAAATGCAGCTTGTAGCCCTTGACGGTAAAAGTGGTCGCGGTCAACTGCCGTTGTTGCGCAGCAATGCTGCACACCGCCAAGAGCAAAAACAGAGAAGCGCCGGCCATCGCTTTCACACCGTCACCTCCCAAAACCAGACCTGCTGCGCTCCCTCAAAGTAACTAACCGAGCCTTGCGCCATCTGCGTGCCGTCCCACGCGTCAATGTGATCGCCCTGATTGCCGCTGCCATAAAAATTCTGGCAGAAAACGACTCCCTTTTTCCCATTGATGCCGCTCTGAACATTGCTGCCGAAAACGGCGGTCGTCACGTCCCTTCTTTTGATGAATTTAGTCGGAACGCCGAGTTGCGCCGCTCCAGCGAGCCAGTCGGCTAATTCCTGTGCGCGCAGGACGTGGTTGACGTGTCCCCTATACCAGCATTTGGCCTTGTTGCAAGCCGTCATGTTCATCCCGCCGCCAGCCAGCGCCAGTCCCATCCTGATCGCGCACTGGTTAATGAAAGCGGGCAGGCCATCGGCATTCCTGCATGGCGCACTGTCGTTTTTATTGCTGGGATGACTATCCCACATCCTTTGAAACTCAAGTGGCATGGCGTTTCCCAATCAAGTCTTGCGGATGGTGTCAGGCGCGCCTTCCTCTCAGGCGCGAACCCGAACCTAAAAAGCCTTCGTAGTTGCGCATCACGAGTTGCGCTTCGATCTGCGAGACCGTGTCCATCGCTACGCCGACGAGAATCAAGAGGCTGGTGCCGCCGAAATAGAATTGATAACCCATGCCCGTCGGAATCCACGTCAGGCCGGGAGTGCTGCTGACAAAGGCATCAACCGTCAGGCCAATGAAAGGCAGGCGTGCGACCTTAAAGCCGCTGAGCATAATCTGTGGGACGAGCGCGACCAGAGCCAGATAAACCGCACCGACCGTCGTCAGGCGCGTCAGAATCGTATTTAAATATTCGGCAGTCGCACGTCCCGGCCTGATGCCCGGCATAAACCCGCCGTGCTTGCGCAGGTTATCCGCCACCTCTTCCACATTGAAGACGATGGAAATGTAAAAGAAGGTGAAGATGATAATCAGCGAGATAAAGACCAGCTCGTAGTACGGGTCGCCGCCATGAAAAGCGTTAAAGAAGCCGAAGACTTTAGCCCACGCCGTGTTCGGGTTAGTGGGGTCTGGCGGAAACGCGGAGAAAAGCGTCTGTGGCATCGCCAGCACAGAGGAAGCGAAGATGACAGGGATGACGCCGCCCATGTTGACCTTGAGCGGCATGGTCGTCTGCTGGCCTCCGACTATCTGACGCCCGACATGTCGTTTAGCATAGCTGACAGCAATCTTCCGCCGCCCGGATTCGACAAAGACGATAAATGCGATAAGCAGTATCATCGCCGCAATCAGCGCGATAACTCCGATGGTCGCCAGAGTATCGCCGCCGCGCACGCGCTCAAACACTTGCATCGCGGCGCCCGGCAATCCGATGACGATGCCCGCGAAAATCAGTAGCGAGATGCCGTTGCCGATGCCGCGCTCCGTGATCTGCTCGCCGAGCCACATCACAAAGATTGTTCCGGTCGTCAGCGTCAGCGCAGTCGTCAACAGCGCGCCCCAGGTGTTCGGCAAGACCTGATTAACCTGTAGCCAGTGCGCGACAAAGCCGGTTTGAATCATCGCGAGGGCGACCGTCAGATAG
>JACMLC010000230.1 GCA_014379795.1 Pyrinomonadaceae bacterium | reverse complement strand
TCGCGATAATTGACTGTGATGTGATAGGCGTAAACTTTCGCGCACCCATAGGGCGAGCGCGGGTTGAACGGAGTCTTTTCGGTTTGCGGAGTCTCGGACACCCTGCCGAACATTTCGGACGAAGAAGCCTGATAAAATTTCGGGCGGATGCCGACCTCGCGTATGGCTTCGAGCAAACGCACAGTCCCTAAGCCCGTCACTTCGCCTGTATATTCGGGCACGTCAAAGCTGACGCGAACGTGCGATTGCGCGCCCAAATTATAAATCTCATGCGGCTGTGTGTTTCTGAGAATCGTATTGAGCGAGCTGGAATCATTCAGGTCGCCGTAGATGAGGCGCAGGCGCGTTCCAGTCTCGTGCGGGTCTTGGTACAAGTGGTCAATGCGTTCGGTGTTAAAAGAGGATGAGCGACGGATGACGCCATAAACCTCATAGCCTTTTTCCAATAGCAGCTCTGTCAAATACGAGCCGTCCTGACCCGTGATGCCCGTGATTAAAGCGCGTTTTGTCATCGAAGAAAACCTTCCTGAATGCGTTTTGGATAATGATAAGAGAAGCGAAAAGATGATACCATACACCATTATTCCGCAAAGGGCATTTCAGCCGTCCAAATTTTTCTGCTAACATGCAGGGCGTTCTCAAAAGTTTTCAAGCTGCAATGACACTGCGCACAAAGACCTGCTGTTTGCAGAATCGTTAAATACATCATCGGGCTTAAAGCTGAACAGATAAAATGGATACAGTAAACGATTTTCCTTATCGAAAAATTGTGGTCACGGGCGGGACGGGATTCCTTGGCAGAGTCGTCGTCGAAAAGTTAAATGCCCACCAAGGCGTCGAAGTCTTTGCGCCCAGAAGCCGCGATTACAATCTGGTCGAAGCAGAGCCGGTCGCCCGATTGCTTGACGATACCAAACCCGATCTGGTGATTCACTTAGCGGCGGTCGTTGGAGGCATCGGGCACAACCAGAAAAATCCCGGACGTTTTTTTTATGAAAACCTGATGATGGGCACGCAGCTTATCGAGCAATCACGACTGCGCAGCGTCAAAAAATTCTTGGCGATTGGGACGGTTTGCGCGTATCCGAAATTTACTCCGACGCCCTTTAAGGAAGACGACATCTGGAACGGTTATCCTGAAGAGACCAACGCGCCATACGGGCTTGCCAAGAAGATGATGCTGGTACAGGCGCAGAGCTATCGCGAGCAATACGGATTCAATGCCATCTACCTGCTGCCCGCAAATTTGTATGGGCCGAACGATAATTTCGATCTCGAAACTTCGCATGTGATTCCCGCGCTGATTCGCAAGTGCGTTGAGGCGCGCCGCGCGGGGCAGTCTTATGTCAATGCGTGGGGCACTGGAAAAGTTTCAAGGGAATTTCTGTACGTCGAAGATTGCGCGGAAGCCATCGTCCGCGCCGCTAAAATTTATGACGAGAGCGAGCCGGTCAATATCGGAACCGGCAACGAGATTCAAATCGGCGAGTTGGCGCACTTGATAGCGCGGCTCGCAAAATTTGAAGGCGAGATTAGATGGCAATCCGACAGGCCGGACGGCCAGCCGCGCCGTCGCCTGGATGTCACACGCGCCGAGCAGAAATTCGGTTTTCGCGCCGCGACGAATCTGGAGGACGGCTTGCGAAGAACAATTGATTGGTACGAACGCGCTAATTATTAATGATGAGCCAAACAAAACTTGCCAGCGAGGCGTTGATGCCCGAAGCCTCTGAAACAAAAATGAAAACGGACGAGTCGAAAATCCCGCTCGTCCACCGCGTCGAATATTTGAAGCAGGTCTGTCGCGACCGCAAAGTGCTTCATCTTGGCTGCACCAACTGGCCGTACACGGAAGGCGCGCTGGCTGATGATTGCCTGCTGCATCTGACCTTGCAAAAAGTCACGGGCGAGTTGTGGGGACTTGATGCGGATCAGGAAGGCATTGAAGTCCTGACCAAGCGCGGCGTCAAAAATATTGTGCGCGGCGATCTGGAACATTTGGAAGACCTTGAGCTGGACGAAAAATTCGATGTCATCATCGCCGGAGAGATGATCGAGCATCTGTCGAATCCCGGCCTCTTCCTGCGCGGCATCAAGCGTTTTATGCGGCCTGATACCAAGCTGGTGATTACAACCATCAATGCCTACGGTGGCTTTCGCATGTTTTACTATGCCTTGCGCGGGCGCGGCGGCAGGATTGAGCCTGTGCATCCGGATCACGTCTCTTATTATTCTTATTCGACCATACGCCATTTGCTCTCGCGCGAGAATCTGGCGGTCGGTCGTTTCCTCTTTTACGATCTGGGGCCGGAGCATCGCCCGCACAATCGCTTTTACCTCAACTGGGTTAACGATCTCTGCATGCTTTTTGCTCCGCAACTGGCGGACGGAATTATCATCGAAGCCTCTCTGGCATAAATCTCTGAAGGGGTTTTGTTCCGTTGATGAGCGAAAAGCTGATTCATGTTGAGATCGTCGCGCCGGTTCATAATCGCCGGGAGGTAACGCTGCAATGTTTGCGCAGCCTCTCGCGGATTGACCGCGCGGGCTTAAAAGTTCACATCATCATTGTTGACGACGGCTCGACGGATGGTACGAGTGAAGCTATTCGAGAGCAGTTCCCAGAGGTCGAGATTGTGCAGGAGGACGGCAGCCTGTGGTACACGGCTGGAACCAATCGCGCGATTGAGGCTGCGCTTGAAAAAAATCCTGATTATGTGCTGGCGATTAACGACGATTCGATTTACGATGAAAAATTCCTGCGCTTGATGGTGGCCTGCGCGGAAGAGAATCCGCAGTCGGTGGTCGGGCCGCTGCTTTTGCTCTGGGACAGCCCGCATCAGGTCTTTCAGGTCGCCGCGCGCTGGCGAACATGGTATGGAGGCTGGCATCACATGACCAGACAAACAGTGTGGACGATGCCGCGCGAGGTTTGGGATGTAGAGGTCATCGTCGGCAATTGTATATTGCTTCCAATCGCCGCTATCAAGCGTTTCGGGTTGATGGATGCGGAGAGATTTCCGCATTACGGCGACGCCGAATACACTGTGCGGATGCGCAAAAACGGATGGCGGCTCTTGATCGAGCCGCGCGCACGCATCTTTTGCCAGCCCAACGCATTGCCTCCGACGCTTCACAAACAGTCTTTGAAAAAACTTCTGGAGATGCTGTTCTTTAACGAGAAGAGCATACACAATTTGTCAAAACGCTGGCTGGTCAACTGGACGACCGCGCCGTCACGCATGCAAGGCGCGTTGGCCTTTGCGGTTTTTCTGGGTCGTCTGGGGCTGAAGAC
>JACMLC010000229.1 GCA_014379795.1 Pyrinomonadaceae bacterium | reverse complement strand
CTCCGAACACCTGCGTCATCCCGCCCTTTATGACGCTCGAAGAGATCGAGCGCGAAGCCATCGCGCAGACGCTCGAACGCACCGGCGACAACGTCAAAAAGACAGCCGAGATACTAGACCTGCACCGCCCGACGCTTTACCGGAAGCTGAGAAAGTTTGGATTCAGGAGCAGCGACAAAGAGATTTCGGAAGATGAAACAGTGTCAGAATAGAACACGGTAAGACGGGTGTGTTCTATCCAATCAAACCAACGCCCTGCAAAAACTACCGGTTAAGCTTTCTTTTCAACATCCTCAACACGCCGGATGGCGGCATAAAAGTTGCCGTTACTTATCTCTTGCGCCCACCGTTGCGCATTTAGAATTATTAATTTTTCGTGAGCAAAGAATTACTGAATACTTCCTCAAGTAAATTGTATGAAGAAAGCCGGGATTTTATTAATTGACGACGAGCCGAGTATTGTTGAGGCGCTCGCCATGATTCTCGACGATCAGGGTTATGAAACAGTCGCTGTCCAATGCGGGCGCGACGGAATCAATCACGCCAGCCAGCGCAGCTTTGATATTACTATCACAGACCTGCGCCTGCCGGATATGTCCGGCCTCGACGTGCTTAACGCTATTCGCGAGCAGGACAACAACAATCGCGTCATCGTCATCACGGCGCACAGCACGCCCGAAATGGTCTGCGAGCTAAAAGCGAGCGGCGCGATTGACGTGCTCAAAAAACCTTTCATGCCTTCGGATTTGCTTGACCTTATCCGAATCGTTTTGCATGAGCGCGAGCGGCAGAGCGTGACTTAATCTCCCCTCGCTTCTGTATGACAGTCTGGCGGGTCATTTGAAAAATACATGCGCCGTAAAATTTTTTCGCGTGGGCGACGGAGTTTGCAATCATGTTACAGTCAGACACTAGACAAAACGAGAACGGGCATCCTATTCTCTCTGCACACGAAAATAAGACGGTAAATCGGATGACGTTGAGTGATGAAATGTTAGTGCAGGCGTGTCGCAAGGGCGATGAAACCGCCTGGGAGGCTCTGGTTAATCGTTACCAGCGGCTGATTTATACCATTCCGCGCCGCGCCGGTCTTGACGAAGATCAGGCCGCAGAAGTCTTTCAGGATGTCTTTACCACTCTCTTAAGAAAACTCGAAGAGATAGAGCAGCCGGAGCGCCTGCACGCATGGATTGTGACGACCGCGCGGCGCGTCACATGGCGGCTCATCAAGCGTGAGAAAAATCCCGGAAAATTTATCGGTTACGGGGAAGAAGGCGAAGAAGACGAGGCCGCACAGGTTCCGTCTGACGCCCCGCTGCCGGATGAAGTGTTGCTGCAACTCGAAGAGCAGCAAAGGATTAGGCGCGCGGTCGCCACTCTGGATGACCGTTGCCGCAAGTTGATTCAGATGCTTTTTTACCAGCCCGTTTCTCCCTCTTACACGGAAATCGCGGCGGCGCTGGGGACAACCGAAGGCAGCATCGGGCCGACGCGCGCCCGTTGTTTGCAAAAAATGCTGCGCCTGCTGGAAAATTAGATTCGAGATGTATTTACTGGCACGCTTTATGCACTGTTTTGTTGAGTGACGGGTTTGAAAGTTTCCAAAGGCTCGTCAAATTTTATATGAAGAATAAGACTCAACACATTACATTTGAGAAACTGGCCGAGCTTGCGGAGCATCGCCAGACCCCCGAAATGAGCGATGCCATGTCTTCCCATCTTTCAGACTGTTCCGAATGCGCAACACAGCTTGCGCGGCTTGAGCAGCTTATCAATCTTATGCAGTCCGACACGGCGTTGGATGCTCCTGCGCATTTAGTGTCGCGCACGATCAATCTTTTCCGCCCGCTCAAAAGTGAGCCAAAGCCTTCAATCGCCGAACGCCTGATGGCTGTGCTGAGCTTTGATAGCCGCCAGTTGTCTCCGGCCTTCGGCGTCCGCTCAGGCCAATCGGTCGCCCGCCAGCTTCTGTTCAGCGTCGGCGAGCACGACTTGGACTTGCGCGTAGCTCCTGACGATGGCGCGTGGGTCGTCTCAGGCCAAGTCCTCGGCGAATGCACGAGCGGCCAAGTCGAGCTGCGCGGCGCGGGCGTGACCGAGCGCGCAGAGGTGAGCGAGTTGTGCGAATTCGTCTTGCCGCGCGTCCCGTCCGGCAAATATTCTCTGGTTATCATCTTCTCCGGCACAGAGATCGAAGTCCCCGAATTTGAATTAAAGGCATAGCATGGAACGTGCCGATCTGGCAGCGCGTCTCATTGCGGCTGACGATGCGGAGCGTGCGGCTCTCTTACAGAGCCACGCTGCACTGGCCGATGCCGCACTGGCCTACACGCTCAAGGACATTTGTCTGGACGCATGGGCTTCAGACCCCGTGCGCGCGACGGGCGCAGCACACGCGCTCGAAATCTTTGCGCGCCTGACAACGGACGGCGAAGTCTCTGCCTGCGCCGCATGGAGCGCGGGCATCGCTGCGCTTGTCGCAGGACAGATGGAGCTTGCCGTCAAGCGTCTCGACACAGCCGAAGAGCGTTTTATCGCGCTCGAACTTCCACACACCGCCGCCGCCACACAGGTTTCCAAGCTCATCGCGCTCGCCATCGTCGGGCGTTACGATGAAGCCATTGAGTGCGGCTTGCGCGCCTTAAAAATTCTCGAAGCGCACGGCGACGTGCTGGCCGCCGGAAAGATCGAGCACAACATCGGCAATATCTATCTGCGCCGCGACCGCTATGACGAAGCGGAGCATTTCTTTCGCGCGTCCCGCGTGCGCTTTGAAGCCTTGAATGATGACAGGCAGCTTGCCACGCTCGATAATTGCCTCGCTTACATTCAATCCCTGAAACATAATTTTCGCTCTGCCGAAGAGCTTTACGCGCAGGCTCTCAAGCGCGCAGAGGCCGCCGGACTAATCGCGACGCAGGCCGGGATAGAGTCGAGCATGGGTAGCCTCGCGCTCTTTCAAGGCCGCTATGACCGTGCGCTGGATTATCTGGAACGCGCGCGCCGCAAGTACGCGGAGATGAGTATGCCGCATGAATCCGCCATCTCGGAATTGG
>JACMLC010000228.1 GCA_014379795.1 Pyrinomonadaceae bacterium | reverse complement strand
TCGGCCACGGCTGCGACGGGTTTGCCGTCAATGAGCAGCGCGGCTGAAGCCCCTGCGTGATAAGCATTGATACCCAGTATGATTGCCATTTAATCCTGTTTCCTTGATATAAATAGAATGTAAAGATTATTCAGCCACAGAGGACACAGAGAACACAGAGGAATTTCAAATTCAATTTCTCAGATTTGAAATCTTTAAAAACCTCTGTGTTCTCTGTGTCCTCTGTGGCAAATTTTCACTGCCTCATCTAAACAAATGCTCAAGGCGATGGAAGCTCTCGCTTCATCAAATCGCGGTCTTTCTCCGACAGCCCTTGAAAGCGAACGCCAACGCCGCGTCCCGGATTGCTGTACATAACTTCGGCATTGACGACGACCTGCTCGTCCTGACCGAAAGGAAGCCGCAAAGTGAGAACCGCTCCTTCCGGCAACTCTGCTTTCGTGTTCATATAGAGACCGCCCAAGCTGATGTCCTTTGTGCTGGCGACGCCGGTCGCGTCCGCGCCATCGAAAAAGACATCCACGATCAGCCGCGAGCGGTCATGTACGCGCCGCTCATCTTCTTCCGCTCTGTGCGGAATTAAGCCGTCAAGCTCATCAGACACTTTTCATTCACCTCGATTGGAAATGATAAATGTCGGCACCATGCCGCCCCCAGAAGAAACGTTGGCAAGCTCTGTATACGAGAGCCGCGTGAAAGCCGATTTAACTTTACCGTTAAAGAGCAAGGGGTCCAAGTCAACCAGTTGTTCGGCGAATTCGACCGTGCCGTCTTCCAGCAAAGCAGGGAAAACTTCGCGCGCGGTCGGCACACGCTCCTGCACTAAATAATCGCCGTTGGCGAGCGCGCTGCGCATCGCTTCGTTCCAGGCGATCTCGTCCGTGTTCCAGCCGATATAAATTCCGTGACCGCCGTAATCGTCGTTCGGTTTAAGCACAAGGCGGTCTCTGTTTGCCAGAATGTATTCGAGCAGGTCAATCTCCGTGCCGAAATAATCCGACTTCTCTGCGCGCACCATTCGCGTCCACGGAACGTGAGCGCGTATAGCTTGCCTCTCAGCATCCGTAAACAACCGCGCGTGCCGCTCGTCCGTCAGCACCGCAAAAATAGCCTTCTTGTGAACCAGCTTGGAGCGGAAGCTGTTGACCAGACAGAATGCGCCCGCGCGATAAGCATTAAGGAGAGCGGGGCTGTCTTCAATCACCGGCAAATATTCGTTGACGAGCAGGCGCTTGTAAACAATATCAATCTCGAAATCGCCTGAGCGCAGACGCCCGTTCGTAAACTCTAAATCTTCGGGCGAGCAGATGATGGATGGATGCCCCTGACTCTCAAAATATTCGTTGAATAGCTCGAACTCCTGCGTCGTCGGCACGTCCTTCAAATCAACGATGGCGATGCGCGGCGTGCGCTCTGCCTTGCGTCCTAAGAATTCGGCATGCGCGCTCACAAGGACATTCAACAACTCGCTGCGACCGTACATGGGGCGTACGTTGTATTCTTCGGCAAAGCGGCGCATCACAGGCAGCGCGGAGAAAACATGGTAAGCCGCATCGGCATAAGCGATTCCGGCTGGACTCTCGCCGTTCAATTCGACAAAGCTGTAAGCCTTGTCTGTCAAAAATGAATCGAGCCGCGCCGTCGGCGAAACCTCTCGATAGCCGGGGTCAATGGCGACCAGCTCGCGCTCCTTTTCCGTCAGCCCCAGCTCATCCAGCAAAGCCTCATTCTCAACCGCCGCATCCTTAACTTTTTGAATCGCGCCCCAGACCGTTTCGCAGACGCCGACGACGCGCGCCCAATCCGCTTCAGTCACAAAGTGCGGGCGCAAATAGGGCGAGAGACGGCGGCCACCAAAAATGAGCCGCGCACGCTCAAGCCCCTCGTCCAGCATGGCTCTTGAGGATTCGGCAAGATCGCCTTCGGTCAACAGTTCGTGATAACGCGAAACGGCACTATGCAGCATAGAATCAGAAGTCAGACTTTCGGGCGAAGTATTGTTTGAACGCTATGTCGAGAAGCGCCTAGATTAACACAGAATCGGTTTCGGCGGCTAAACCGGCACGCGGCTGTAAGCCGTGACAACAGAGATTATTCAAATCCAGAGATAAACGAAGTAGATAAAATTGATTCAACTCTTTGCGCCCTTTGCGTCTTCACTCTTTGCGCACTTTGCGTTTAGAAGCCTTTTAACGCAGAGAACGCAAAGAAGATAAGACGCAAAGGGACGCAAAGAAAAAGCAGTTGACTTGTTTCTACACTTGATTCGCATAGATTATTTGACAGCCAAGCTATTTAACATTCCCGCCGAGCTTCGCTTTGAGACGGGCTATCTCATCAGCTTCAACCGTCAGCGAGAGAGCTTTTTGCCACGCGGCGCGCGCCAAATCTTTCTTGCCCTGACGATGATAGACATCGCCGAGATGCTCTTGAATCGTTGCCGACGAGCTGTCACGCCGCGCGGCATCCGACAAATGTTGTGCGGCCTCTTCAAGCTGCCCGAGCTTAAAATAAGCCCAGCCCAGACTGTCCAGAAACGAAGAGTTGGTCGGCTCTGCTTTGACCGCACGTTGAATCAATTCCAGTGCTTCCTTAAGCCGCTCGCCTCGCTCGACCAGAAAATATCCGAGATTGTTAAGCGCGGTCGCGTTATCCGGGTCTCTGTCCAGCACGCGGCGCAACGAGTCCTCAGAGCCTTTAGCGTCGCCCGCGCGCTCCTGCGCCGAAGAGAGCGTGATTAAGGCCGCCGTCATCATGTCAGCGCGGTCTGCGGGAGCGCGCTCAAGAGCCTGCCGCGCGGCGGCGACGCCTTCAGTTCCGCGATTGGCCTGCGTGTAAAGGCTGGCGATTCGCAGATAAAGCTCAAAGTCTGCAAGCGTCGTGCTGGAAGCCGTGCCGGTCGCGCCGGGCTTTGAGAGACGTGCGCGCAAGAGCGTCACGGCTTCGTCAACCTGCCCGCTGTCCGTCAGGATAAAGGCTTCCAGATAAAGAAACTCGTTCTGTTGCGGGAAACGCTCGCGAGCAGTGCGCGCAGCTTGCAACGCCTCTCGCCGCTTGCCAAGCCCACGCAGCAGCTCTATCTGTTCAAGGTCAATGGTCGGGTCATCTCTGCCGAGCAGAGCGCGCATACGCTCGATGGTCGCCAGAGACTGCTCCGTGTTTCCCGCGCTTTTGTGCAGGGAGACGATGCT
>JACMLC010000227.1 GCA_014379795.1 Pyrinomonadaceae bacterium | reverse complement strand
GGCGGAGGCTTATGGCGAGCTTGGCTATGCTTATCAAAAACTAGGCAGGACGGCGCAGGCCGTCGAGGCTTACAACCGCGCCATCCGGCTCAACCCGAAGCTGGTCAATCCGCATACGAGCCTCGGCGATATTTATTACGAGGCCAAGCAGTACGCGCAGGCGTTAGAGCCTTACAAACAATCTCTGCGGCTCAATCCTAACAACGTGAGAGTGCTTTTCAACCTCGGTTTTATCTATAACGATTTGGAGCGTTACAGTGAAGCGTTGGCCCCGCTGCAACAGGCCGTGAGTCTCAAGCCGGAGCTGGCGAATTCTCATAACGAGCTTGGCTATGCCCTGCACGGCGTGCGCCGCTACGCGGAAGCCATCGCGTCTTATCGTCAAGCTATCCGGCTCGCGCCGAACTTTGAACTGGCGCATTACTATCTGGGACTCGCGCACCTCGCGACGGGCGACCGCCGCAGCGCGTTGGATGAGCACAAGGCTTTACAGAGCCTCAACTCAAAATACGCCGCGCAGCTTTACAACGCGATCAATAAATAAGAGTTGCAGAGATGGAAAAGGCAAAAGGTAAAAGGTAAAAGGCAAAAGTAAGAAAGGCATTCAAGCCCCCTTCACTTTTACCTTTTTACTTTTACCTTTTGCCTTTCTCTGTGGCCTTCCATCGTCTTAAAAAACTTTTCCAATCAAGCCACCCGAAGCCTGAGCGTCGCATCACAGCGACGAAGTAAGAAGTTCTAAACAAACATTTGCCAGCGTCCTGCCGGCGAGGGATACCACTGCCATCGAAATTTTTGCGCGCACACGCTCTGGCTTCATGTGTTCCGGCTTGAAGCGAAAAAAATATCGGGGCGAGGCATATCTTTTCGCTGCCTGCGGGTAATAACTTTTTAAGGAAGCGATGAAGATTTTGAGCCACGCTTCCCGTGTGAGAAGAGGCTGGCCTAAAAAAGCGAATGACAGACGAAGAATTGCTGAGAGAGGCAAGTCGCGGCGTCGAAGCGGCTTTTCTCGAATTGTACGAGCGGCACAAGACGGCTGTGTTTCGCTTTGCCTTTCGCCTGCTCAACTCCGTCGAATTGGCAGAGGATGTCGCGCATGATTGCTTTCTGAGTCTGATTAAGCAGCCGCAGAAATTCGATTCCACGCGCGCCAGCCTGCGCACATATCTCTACGCGGCGGCGCGTAATCTGGCGATGAAACATTTCCGGCGCGCGGGACATCTGGTCGCGGTTGACGATTTGCTCACAGAGCCGCCTGCGCCCGACAGTCAGCAGCCGCTTTATCAAGCGCTTGATAAAGAAATCTCAGCTTTGGTGCAAAGAGCCGTCGCGTCTTTGCCGCCGCTGCAACGCGAGGCGTTGGTGCTGTTTGAGTATGAAGAGCTGCCCCTGTCCGAGATCGGTAAAATCGTCTGCGCGGATGTCGGGACTGTCAAAGCGCGCCTGTATCGCGCGCGGCAGGCTTTGAAAAGATCGCTGTCAGGATATTTCGCAGAGCAGACAGAGACATGCGTACTGGAAGAGGCTTTCAAGTCAACTACTGTCAGGTAAACCAGACGGCTTGTCGCTGTCTAAACAAGCCCGCGACCTTGTTAGTTGAAACTAACGTTTGGCTGGTTGACACAGCCCCGACTTGAATTGCTTCAAGTCTCGTTGAGAAAAGAAGAATGCACATCTCTCAACCAACTTTGAATACTTTACGCGGCGAAAGCTTTCTCGCCGCAACCTCCTGTATTCAGTTCTCAAAGAGCGTGGTAACTGTTTGCTCTCAAAGAGAGTGCCTTAACTCTTTGCTGGAATTATATACCATCTTGTGGCGAAAGTTTGGAAGCACTTTCGCGGTGGACACAATTCCTCTGCCAGATAAATCAGGCAGTCTCCTTGTGAGGTTTTTATGAAGGATGAAGATTTGACACAGCCGCGCTCAATTCATCCGCGAAGCGATGCTCCGTTGGATGATGAGAGAGATGCTATGGAAGATGTCGCGGCGAATGACGAGCGGCTCAAGACGCTGCTGGCCTGCTGGCAGGCTCCTGATGCTCCTGCGTCTCTGGACAGAAATTTACTCGCGGCCTTTCGTCTACAAGCGAGCCGCGCCGCGCTCAATGATGATTCACAACCCAACAGTCTCCCGGAGCTTTCACTATTATCAAGCGAAGAGGTGAAGACCATGAAACAATGCCAGACATGCTTTGAAGAGTTTGCAGACAAGTTCGCTTTCTGTCCCGTTGACGGGACGCCGCTCGGCGAGACTGTGCCCGTACAGCTTGCCTCGCATGAAACGGATGTCGAGCCGCTATTCTCTGTCTCGGAGATAGAGGAATCCTCGCCCGCGCTCATCCCCTTTGGCGCGTATCACCTGACGATTATAGAAGACGCAGGGCTGACGCGCAGGCTGCTCATGGAAGTGCGCGAAGCCGCGCAAGCGTCGCAGCTCACATGGCCTGAGTTCAAACGCGACCCGGTTAATTTCACTCGCCGCTCGGCGACGGCCTACGGCACGATGGCTTGGCGTTTCTTTTCCAGCCCGAATGTTGCCATAGCTACTGTGACGGCTTTGCTGATTATGATGACGGCGGTCATCGGCCTAGTCTGGCTTGACCGCAACCGCGCGCAAACTCTGGCGATGCGTGACGCGCAGCGCGAGGATTTAGAATATATAGGAGATGTTACGGACATTCCTTCGGAGCAGGAGAAGGTAGAGAAGGGAACAGCGGGCAACAACAAAGGCGACGGCGGCGGCTCCAAACCCAAACAGGAAAAACCCGGCGGCGGTGGCGGCGGTGGTCGTGAAGACCAGCGTCCGGCCTCTGCTGGCAAACTCCCTCAGGCTTCCTTGACCATTCCGCAGGTCCTGGCTCCAGACCCCAACCAAATCCGGCTCAAGAATCCTTCGCTGGCCGTGGCCGCCACCATTGATGCCGACCCCTTGTTGTTTCCTCCAGACAGCCGGAACATTCCCTACGGCGACCCGAAGTCGAAGAGTACGGAACTGTCGAGCGGGCCGGGAACGGGCAATGGCATCGGGACCGGAGATGGCGGAGGCGTGGGGTCAGGTGACGGCGGCGGAGTGGGGCCGGGCAGAGGCGGCAACACGGGCGGCGGAGACAGAAGGGAAGGCGGCGGCGGCCCCGGCGGCGGTGGCGGCGGGGATACGGATTACAACCGGACGTTCCGTCCGAGCGAAGTGACACAGAAAGCAAGGATCATCGCCAAGCCGTCGCCGGAATATACGGAAGAGGCGAGAAAGAATCAGGTGACGGGGACAGTGGTGCTGCAAATGGTGTTTTCGTCGTCAGGGTCGGTGACGAACATTCGCCCGGTGAGTGGATTGCCGTATGGATTGACAGAGAAGGCGATAGCGGCAGCGAGGCGAATCCAGTTCACACCGGCACAGAAGGACGGGCGGGCGGTGTCACAGCACATCAAGGTCGAATACAACTTCAACATCTACTAATCGGGTCTACAGCCACATGTCAGGCTAAGAGAGAAAGGTTACTCAACCTTTCTCTCTTTTTATTTCCGCGCGGCATATTTGAAACACTGTTATCTACATGCTGACAGCTTAATCGAATCGCGCTTAAAAGAAAGCAGTAGGCGAGCATTTTCTCGGCAACAAACCTCTCCGGCATTTTGTTGACAATCAGGCTCAAGGTCATGTACTGTGCCCCCCTACATTGAGAAACAGGCGGGTCTT
>JACMLC010000226.1 GCA_014379795.1 Pyrinomonadaceae bacterium | reverse complement strand
GAAAAGGCGACTCGCTGTCGTCCTTGTCACCGTCACCACCTTTTACACCCAAGGGAACTGTTCTTTCCAAGGCGTAGCGCCGCCCTTCACTCGCTTCGCTTCCTCATCCGTCAATTCCTCTTCCGGTTGTTCTAGATCCGTGATCTTAATACCGCTCTTCTCCTCGGTCTCCTCGTCTGGTTTGTTTTCTGAGTTTTCTGACATGATACGGTGCTCCTTTTTCGGTGCGGTCACTCCATAATTCAAGAGTGAAAAAGACGGGCAGGTAGAAATAGATGCCCTGGAAAAGGCGACTCGCTGTCGCCCTATGAAATAGGTGGGCGCGCACTATAACACAGCCGCCGCCCGGACAAAACATTTTCTAAAACGTCTGGCCCAATTTACGAAAGCAGTAGCCGCTAGCTCGCGCCTGATGGCTGTTCACACGAAACGAGAATCTGGAAGTCAACCAGCTTGCGAACCAGCGCGCGGTGGAGGATGATGCCGCGCTCTGCACGGATGGCCGCAAGCGCATGTTGAGTGGGGCGGCCATCGAAGTAGGGCAGCGCTTCGAGGAGCGCATGGGGCAGCTCCATTGAATTGATGACCTGCGTGTCTCCCTTGAGGCGGTCGCAACGGAAAGAGCCGACTTTGAGCGCCTTTGGCAACTCCGCCGACATGAGCTGCCCGTAAGCCGCGCCGGTCATTCGTGCGTAGATGCGAGCGGCAGGATCGCTCAAGGCGAGGACATCCGGCCACTTGAGCAATTCGACGAGGCGCGCACACTCTTGATAAAACTCCGCTTCGCGCCCGGCCCAATTGCCCCACAGCGCACGCTGCTTCTTCGGCTCAGGCGCGCCGTCGAGCGCGTGCGGGTCAACATGTGTGCGCGCGCTTTCTTCTCCTAACGGGAAGAGCAGCTTGAGCGCGTCGCCGCCGGGGTCAAGCTCATGCACGCACCAGCGCGCGAGGCTCTGTTCGATGGTTGAGAGCAATTTATGCAAGGTCTGCCAGAAGGTCATCCCGGTCGCCCCGCGCACGTACTTGCAGTGCCACGTCGCGCAGACCGAAGCGCGATGCTTCCAGACGCCGCAACGCCCGCCTTCGTCTGCCAGATAGTGCGGGCAGCGCAAGCTCCGACTCTGCCCGAACAGCGTGGCA
The DNA here is from genome assembly GCA_014379795.1 of Pyrinomonadaceae bacterium. Lineage (GTDB taxonomy): Bacteria > Acidobacteriota > Blastocatellia > Pyrinomonadales > Pyrinomonadaceae > JACMLC01. The sequence goes on along the minus strand of JACMLC010000226.1, from coordinate 7,380 downwards.
GAGCTGCGACCGTACAGCACTGAGAAGATTGGCGGCGGCTCCATTCCAAGCGGCGTGACGCCGACACCTGCTTGCAGCCGCTCAACAACGGTCGCGCGCCCCTTCGCAAAAGCCGCGTCCCGGTCAGCGAGCATGCGCCCGACGAGATAATTCGGCAGCTCCGGGACATAGGCGCAGCACTTGGTCTCCGGGTTGAAGAAAGTTTCGCCGCTCTCTGCTTCCGTCCCCGCATCGCTCAACATCGCGCAATCATCGCAGGTCGCGTCCGTTTCGCGCGGGATAGGGCCAGCCAGCAGCTCATCAATCCACGCCGCGTAGAGAGGCGGGAGCGCGGTTGTTTGAATGACGGGCAGTTTCGTGCGACTGATGGACACGGCTATTCCTCCTTCGCGTGAGCGGCGAACGCCGAAAACGCTGAACCGGAAAATCTTTCCTCTTGCTGTGGCTCGCTACTTAGACCCGGTTTGTTTTTCCGGCGCCTTTATTCCAATATGTACGTCCCCAAAGTGCGTTTGCCCTGCTCCCCCTTTGACCTTCTTCATGTCTCCCGCGCTCAGCTTCTTTTCCTTCTGCGGCAGGTCTTTGACCTGTGTGCGCTTCGTGCTCTGCTTCTTTGGCATAACGTTTATCTCCTTCGGTGATGGGTTCAATTCTAGGCTGTGCCTAATCAAGAATTGACCCTAGTTGATTGCTGTAGCTCACTACTTGGTCGAGAGAGTTTTTTTCGCTATCACTAATTCTACCCCCGTGGCGACGAAGCCGCCCTTGACCTTCTTCGCTTCCTTCTCGGTCAAAGTCTTCGCCTGAGCCGGAAGATTCTGAACTTTGACCCGCTTCTTCGCGCTCTTGCTTGGGCTGCTCTTTGGCATTGCGTTCATCTCCAATGGTTATTGAGATCAAATTCTTGGCCGCCGCTCACGCAGCCAAGAATTTGATCTTGTGTGTGTACTCACTTCAGATGTCACCACTGTTCGTCGCCGCCGAATCCGGGCGTCTTCGGCTTCGGCTTAACGTGTCCTACCTCATGCGTCCCGGTATCGCCGAGACCGCCCTTGACCTTCTTCATTTCTCCCGCGCTCAACTTCTTCTCTTTCTTCGGTAGGTCTTTGACCTGTGTGCGCTTCTTCGCGCTCTTGGTGGTGCTGCTCTTTGGCATGACGTTTCTCTCCTTCTAGTGTGGGTGATCGGGGGCAACTCCCATCTGTGGCTTGGCAAGAATTGACCCAGTGGCTGATTGCTGTGGCTTGCTACTTGACTTTGCCCGGCTTTGGTATCTTTACCGTAACTACCTCTATGGGCTCAAAGCCTCCTTTGATCTTCTTCATATCCCTCTCGCTCAGCTTCTTCTCCTTCGGCGGAAGGTCTTTGACCTGTGTGCGCTTTTTCGTGGTCTGCTTCTTCGCCATGACTCATCTCCTTCTAGTGTGGGTAATGGGGCTTCTCAGCCCGTTTTAAGTCCATTCCTACTCCGTCGCTCTTGTTGGAGTTTTAGATTGAATGCTTAGAACCACAGACGAACACCTTCGCGACGGGAATCTCGAATGGAGGGTGCGTCATATCAACGCGGAAGATATTCTTGTAACCGCTGGCAAAGAGCGCTCGCAAAATACGGGCGTAGTCTTGGCATAAATCATCCCCGGCCATTTCCTTCAACGCCCCCCAACGGCTCCTGGCTTCGACCCGGTCAAAAAAATCATAAACCCTGTGGTGCGCGCTTTGATACGCCTCCGGCTCCAAGTCTTCGCGTGCCCCGTGAATGAAGGTCAGACGTGTCTGCGCCGCCTCAGTAATCGCCCGCGTGGCGGCGACCGAAAGGCTGAGATGCGTGCCGTAACCGAGGTTGACCATCGAGGACGGGGCGAACGGTTTCCTGTCAAGCAAAACTGCCATAAAGGTATTGATCGGAATGCAACTCTTCAGCCAAATCAGGACGAGCTTAGCCTCGGCAGCCGCTAACATATCGTGCAGTTCCTTAACCGGCCCGTCTCGTACCGTCTTCAGATCAATGACCCGACAGCGATTCGTCGAGAAATTCCACCAGCCCTTGACGCTCAGGCGCGCCACGGCGTCGCGCTCGATCACCTCATAAAGCGCGTGCAGCGTAGCCTCCAGCAGGTGATTGCCGCTGGCTAAGCCGTTGGTTGACAGATAGTAGAGCATCGGCTCGCAGTCGTATACGGCGCAGGCCGGCAGCCACACTTGCTGCCCTGTCAGCAGGTCTTCCGCGCCGACCCAGTGGATGACGTAATCATCGGAAAAGTAGATTTCCGGCCTGTACTCGGGGAGCATGTGGGGCGGTATCACGCGGCCCGCGTCACGTCGCATCGAGCGGAAACTGCCGCGCCGCAAATGGCCGTTCGGATTCTCGAAGTGATAAAACTCGACCGCCTCCATCAGCGCGGAGACTTTCGCGGTTGCCTCACACAATCCCTTCCCATTTGAAACTTGCAGAGACAGGCTGCGCGGTCTGATGGCACAATAGACGGGAATACCGAGGCGATCCAATCCGGTCACATCCGCGAGGCGGGTCACACCCATTGCGGGCAGATGCGGCGCGATCCGCGCCAGCGTCTGTTCCGGCGCAACCAGACGGTGTGTGCCGTGTGTGTAACCCTTGGGCAAAATTTCCCTCATCGCGCCGCCGCCTTCTCAGCCAGTTCAGCCGCTCTCCCTGTGAGCTGTAGTTCTCGGAGCAGGGCCGCCTGAAATCTCCACGAAAAGCCGAAATAGCTCGCCCCCCGTTTCACGATCCATTTTTCAAGCGCCGCCTCCGTTCGCCCGACGCGACGGTCGCGGCCATTCGGCTCTAAGGAGATGCCATTTTGTTCGGCCCACTCAAGAATCAAACTTTTCTCGCGCCCGAAATAAGCCGGACTCTGTATCGTCAGCCATTGAATCAGGGCGCGCTCGGCCAACAACATTTCGTAACTGGTCGGCGTCAAACCATTCGCGCGCAGCCACGCGTCCTCGCCGAATCCCGGATGCTCTTCAGCCCATTGCCTGATAAAGCTGTTCAGAAACTCTTCCGGGCATGTCACTCCATTTTGTCTGGCCCACGCCGACAGAAAGTAACGCTTCGATAAGAGGGGCCGCATCGGCCTCATCAGCGCGGAGTCTTTGTACGCCTCGTTCAGGACTTGCTCGCCCGTGACGACCCCGCGCGGGCCGAAGAAGCCGCTCAGAAGAAGCCGTGCGTACCCCCAACCCCACGTGTCGCGCACCCGCGACGAGCGCTGGAGGCCGTTTGCCATTCGTCCACCGCGCCGCTTGCCCGTCCCGGCGCAGTGACGCAGCACGCCGATGGCATCGTCCCTTTTCAAGTCCACACTCTTCTTCAGGAAGTAGCGCTCAAGCCGCGCCAACTGAGCACGCGGCCAGCTTTGCGCCACGGGGCTGTTCAGCAATTGGCTGTAGGAACGCTCCGGGTAGTGGAGCTGCCGCGCATACTCAGTCAGTTCCCGCGCCTGCTCCCGCGTGAGGCAATGGTCTTTGACCGCCTTGAGTAAGGTGTAGCGGATATTGACCAACGGCTCGGAAAGCGGGCGGAAGCCAAACTCTTCCGGCCCGTGCCAGAGCGCCACTTCATCGTCGCCATCAATAACCCCGTCGCGGTACCATTTGAAGATCACGCCGTGCCCTTTCATGCCGAACCGATGTAGCTCGGCGGCCCTCAACGCGCCCATGCTCGACGCGCCCAGCACCTGAATGCCGTCCTCCAGCGCGTTGAGCAGTTCGCGCTGCCAGACCGACGGCGTGTTGTGAAAGACCCCGTCAATCAGGACGATGGTTTTTACGCCCGACGCCATGATGCGATAGACATCACCCTTGCGTGCCGGAGGGTAGTAGTCAGCGTCGAGCAGGGCGCGCGCCTGATCCACACACAGGGTTGGCCCCAGAAAGACGGCTATGGATTTGCAGCTACGAGCGGTCATTTCATTTCATGGTTAACCTTGATACGCTTCTTCGCGCTCTTGCTTGTGCTGCTTCTTTGGCATGGCGTTCATCGCCTTCGGTGATGGGAATCAATGCTCGGCTGTGGCTAGTCAAGAATTGATCCCGTAGCTGATTGCTGTGGCTCGCTACTTCGTGCCAGGATTTGGAGGTTTCACAAACGACATGTTCATCGCCATCATCCCCCCCTTGACCTTCTTCATCTGCTTCTCGGACAACTTCTTCTCCGCCGCCGGGAGGTCTTTGACATTGACTCGCTTCTTCGTGCTCTTGGTTGCGCTGCTCTTTGGCATGATGTTTCGCTCCTTCTAGTGTGGGTGATTGGGGGCAACTCCCATCTGTGGATTGACAAGAATTGACCTCATAGCTGATGGCTGTGGCGCGCTACTTGATCGTGGGAGGCTTTGTCGGCGATTTTAGACCCTTAGTGTCATCTACCAACATCTCGAAGCCACCGCCCTTGACCTTCTTCATGTCCTTCGCGCTCAACTTCTGCGCTTTCTTCGGAAGGTCTTTGACCTGTGTGCGCTTTTTCGTGCTCTGCTTCTTTGGCATGACGTTTGTCTCCTTCGGTGATGGGGTCAATCCTTGTCTGTAGTTAGTCAGGAATTGACCCTGTGGCTTTAGTGAGCTACTTGATCGTGCCGGGCTTTTTGAAAATAATCTCACCGTCAATGCCATCGAACTTGAGGCCACCCTTGACCTTCTTCATGTCCTTCGCGCTCAGCTTCTTTTCTTTCTTCGGCAAGTCTTTGACCTGTGTGCGCTTTTTCGTGGTCTGCTTCTTTGCCATAACTTAGCTCCTTTATTGGTTTGAGATTCCCGGCAGTTGCCACGAGCGGCGCGGCAGGCGTTGGGAATCCGGGTGGGAAAGCTGTCAAGCGAGGCGTACTGTAACTTGATGCGGGCAGGCCGACTTTTTGCGCTCATTTTAACATAATATTCTGACCAGTTGTTTGGGAATGATGTCGCGGGCGCTCTGGCCTTAACTCTCAAGCCGTTGGCGGTTGATGCAAGCAGATGCGCCTTCGACGAAAGGCGCGCAGAAGGAAAATCTTTACTACCGTTCGCGGACGCTGTATAAAGCTTCGACGCCGCAACACGCCCGCGCAAGTTGTCCGGTTGCGCCGCCCTCGTTTGATTCCGCTTCGGAGCAATAGCGCGCATGTCCAGAGCAGCTCAATCAAAGCGTACGCCGCCGTGGGCGCGCTCATCTCTGCGCCGATTGTGCGAAGCGCCGAGCCTGTACGTCTGTGACGATTTTGCCAGCGTCGCAGAGATCGAGCATATCCTCGCCGTCGCCAGCGACAGGCCAGCTCTCGAACGGCGCGGCATCAGCGCCAAGCACGATCCGACAGGCTTCTCTCTCGAGATGCCTGTCGTGCGCGACTCGATTCTCGAAGACCTCTGCCGGCGCATCTACACTACCGTCGGGCTGAGTAATGATTACGGGCTGACGATGCGCTTTCGCCGCTATGCTGTGGGCGAGAGCCATCCGCCGCACACGGACACATATCAGATTGGGACTGCGCGGCTGCTCGCCACCGCGATGCTGTATCTGTCAGACACAGGGGCGGGCGGCGAAACCCTTTTCCCGCGCGCACGGCCAAAACCGCTCCGGCTCAAGCCGCGTCGCGGGCGGCTCGTCATCTGGTTCAACTACTTGCCGGATGGTCTAGAAGATGCTCAGGCCTGCCACGAATCGTTGCCGGTGCGACGCGGAGAGAAAGCGACGCTCACGAATTTTATCTATCGTCCGCTCGCCTTCGCTGCGACGCGGCCTATCGTACGGGCGGGAACGACAACAGCTATCAACCAACGCATGAACCGCAGGAAAAAATCTTCTACGACGCTTGACAACACGCCAGCTCAGCGGACGCGTGGTGAGACGCAAACGAATAGCTCACGACGCAAGTCGCGCGCGCAGTTTTACTGCGTGAACGACAGCGTGCCGCAGGAGACCACAGACCTTTTACGAACGGCCTGCGAGGAACGCAAAGTCGAGTATGTGGAAGTGAACGCGCCCCTGTTCGACTACGATCCGGCGCAGCGTTTAAGCAAAGGTGCATTGCTTTATTGTCCGGCCATCTCCACGGCAGCGCACCGCGTCGAGCAATTTTTGTACGCTCAGGGCGTCGCCACCTTCTACGCTGATCGCTCAGGGCCTTTCTTCGGCCCTCTCAACCCGACGCTTCTGTACGAGCGCAACGGCCTGCCGATTCCGCCGACGCTCTATTGCTCAACGGCAAACCGCGCCCTGCTGCGCCGTCACGTCGAACAATTGGGCGGATTTCCAATTGTCTTAAAGTTGCCCGGCGGCGAGCGCGGCATCGGCGTCATGCGCGTTGATTCTTTTCCGGCTCTGTTCTCACTGGTTGATTACATGAAGGCGCTCGGCGCAAGCCCTTTGCTTTGCTCCTACATTGACGACGCTGCGCACTGGCGCATCATCGTCATCGGCAAACGCGCGGTTGCGGGTTACAGGAACCACACGGAGACGGACGACTTTCGCACCCACGCGCGCGACGAGCGGAGCGACTACGAGGCGCAACCGAGTCCGGCGCTTGCCGGGATAGCCATCCGCGCCGTCGCGTGTAACGGCTACGAGTTCGGCGGAGTTGATATTCTGGAAGCGCCGGGCGGCCAGCTCTTTCTGCTCGAATCCAACTTTCCCTGCTATTTTCCGCAGGCCCAACTGGTCGCAGGCATTGACATCGCAGGCATGATGATTGATTACCTCCTGCGGAAAGCGAAACGATTGAATGGCAAAGGCAGATAAACGCGAGTGCTGGCTAATCAAACGCCGTCGCGGGAAAGACCATGCCTTGCAGCATTGACTTTCCGCTCCAGCGTAACGTATAAGCGCATCGCCGCGCACAATGTTGGCGGCTAACTTTTCAGTGAAGGAGAAAATTTATGGGTGAAGAGAGAATCAACAAGATTAAGGTTGATGACCTGCCGGAATCGGAGCAGGAACTGACGCCGGAAGAAGCGCAGCGAATCAAAGGCGGGGTCGCGCCGGATGCTGCTAGGGAGGGCGCTCAAAAGCGTGGGTCTACCGATCAGGAGCAGGCGGACAAAAAAGGATGAGCGGCGCTCACTACCGGCCAGCTTTTGCCTCTCTCGCTTGATCTTTAAGCGCTCACTGGACGTTCGCTTTACGCGCGGCGTTGCAATCGAACTGTGTTAACCCTTTGCTCGACTCAACTCTCAAGCTGCTGGCTGTTGAGATAATAGTAAATCCCTTTCTGCTCCATCAGGCTGTAGTGTGTGCCGGTCTCACGAATCGTCCCGCGATCCATCACGATAATCAGGTCTGCGTTGCGCACAGTGCTCAGGCGATGCGCGATAATAAAGGTCGTGCGGTCTTTCAGGATTTGGTCAAGGTTCTGCTGGATGGCGCGCTCCGATTCGGTATCGAGCGCGCTG
>JACMLC010000225.1 GCA_014379795.1 Pyrinomonadaceae bacterium | reverse complement strand
GCCGTCGCAGGCGCAGGCGCAGCAAAGAGGGTTGAGCGGAGCAGGGCAGCGCGCCGTCGTAGTGGATGAAAGGCTGGCTGTCCTGCGCGATGAGCCGGGTTTGTCAGCCGCCTTGTTAAAGCGTTTGAGTCGTGGGCGCATGGTCACGATTCTGAGCGCGAAGCAAACGCGGGACGGTCTCAGGTTTTATCGCGTGGCGGTGACGCGCCGCACGCGCGGCTGGCTGCAAAGCGAGGCGGTCGCATCCCCAGCGCGCAAGGGAGACGACGAGCGTTTGTTGAATCTCATACGCGCCTCGAAGGATTTTGACCGCATCGCGCGGGCCAGTATTTTTCTGGAAATGTTCACGCGCTCGCCTTTGCGTCCACAGGTTTTATTGCTGTTCGGCGATGCTGCGGAAGAGGTGGCAGGGAAACTTTCGCAGGAAGCCAACAGGCGGCTTGATGCGGATGAGATGCAAGCTAACGATGCTCCCGTGTCCAGCTACTTTTTGAGCTACAGCGGGCTTGATCGCTACAGGCGTCTCGGCATCACTTTCGCCTTCGATCAAACTTCTAAAAAATATCATTACGACGGAGCGAGCTGGCGCGAGATCGTGCGCCGCTACCCGCAAAGCGCGGAGGCAAAGGAGGCACGCAGCCGTCTCGCAAAAGAGTGAAGCCCGTGTCAGAACCGCCTGCGGTAGCGGGCTGACAGAATGCGGATTGCGGATTGCGGATCAAAAAGCATGACGGTGTTTTCCAATCTGCAATCCGCAATCCGAAATCCGCAATTGCCATCTCCCGCCCGCTACCGCAGGCGGTTCTGACCTGTTATGTGTAGGTGCGCCTGTATTCGCGCGGGGTCGTGCCCGTCCAGCGGCGGAAGGCGCGATGAAATGCGCTGGGTTCGGAAAAGCCTAAGAGGTATGCGACCTCGCAGATTGCCATCTCAGGCTCGCGCAGGTAGCGGACGGAAAGATCGCGCCGCATCTCGTCGAGCAGGTCTTGATGCGAGGTATGCTCTTCTTTCAGCTTTCTTTGCAGCGTGCGCGGGCTGAGATTGAGCTGCTGCGAGACGGCTTCGAGACTCGGGTCGCCGCCGTTGATGGCCTGACGCAGAAGAGCGCGTACTTCGTCCGTCAATCCGCCGCGTCGCGGAAGCTTTGCCAGTAATTCTTCTGCATGACGGTCAAGCACCGCGCTCAAGATCGGGTCGGCTTCGATTAAAGGCAGCTTGAGCAGCGCGCGGTCAAAGACCAGCTTGCTGACAGGCATGCTAAATCTGACAGGCGCGCGAAAGATTCGCTCATGCGCTCGGATGACCGGCGGGGCGTCGTGTTGGAAGCAGACTTCGCGCGGAGTCCAGTCCACGCCCGTCACCTCGCGCGCAAACTTGATCAGCATTGACATCGTCATCTCGCTATCCTGACGGCACTCAGCCCCGTTCAAATCCACGTAGCGATAAACGAGATGAGCCAGCGCGTCGTCAAGCTCTAACCTGAATTCCGCGCCGTCGTTCCAGATTGTGTGATAACGAACAGCCCTGCTCAAAGCGTCGCCGAGGGTGCGGCTGTTGGCGACAGCATAGCCTACTATGTCAAACATCTTGACGCTGGTGCGCTCGCCGACGTGCAGGCCAAAGTCATCGTCGCCCGTGAGCCGCGCGCCTTGCTCGTAAAGCTCGACCAGTTGTGAGAAGGGAATGCGATTGTCCGGGTCGTCAAGCATCGCTGGGTCTAAATCAACCACGCGATAAAGCTCTACGGGCGCAACGCCCGCGATGGCCGCCGCGCTCGTAATCTTTTCGATGGCTTTGACAGAGATGGTAAAAATACCCTGCATCAACACAATCCTCGCGATTTCTTCTGAGGAAATTTAGCGCAAGCGTGCGATGGCAGACAAGCGCATGCCGATTGTGTCAGCAATTCGCAAAATTGTCGCCAAAGGTCAACCACCTGACGCCCGCAGTCACTTTCTTTCAAGTTCGGTTCGAGTAAAGTATCAAGCGTCTGCTACAGTTGATTCTCCCCGGAATCCTACACGAACCACAAGGAGAGGCTATGATACGTCAAGTGCGCTTTTTCATTCTCAGCGCGATTCTGATTTTTGCCTGCGGCCTATCGCTCAATAGGAGCGTGACAGCCCAGACTGCTCCCGCCGCCGATGCGAAACAACAGGCCGATGCTGCTCAAATTTATCCCGGCTACACCGCGCCGCAGTACGGCGATGCCACATCTCAATCGCTTTATGTGACGATGCGTGACGGCGTCCGTATCGCGATTGATGTCACGCTGCCCACAAATCTGCCTGCCGATGCAAAGCTTCCGACCGTTATGCAGCTTACGCGCTATCATCGCAACAACGAGGGCGGCGGGCTTACCGGCATCGAAAAATTTTTCACTTCATACGGTTACGCGGTCGTCTCTGTGGACGCGCGCGGCACCGGAGCATCGTTCGGCCTTTGGACTGTGCCGTGGTCGCGTGACGAGATAAAGGACGGCGGCGAAATAGTCGCGTGGGTGGTGGCGCAAGGTTGGTCTAACGGCAAGGTCGGCGCGGTCGGCAATTCTTACGGGGGAACGAGCGCGCAGATGCTCGCGGTGCCGAATCATCCGGCTGTGAGGGCTGTCATCCCAAGACACTACGAGTTCGATGTCTACACGGACATAGCCTTTCCGGGCGGCGTCTTTAACGAATGGATGGTCAAGAATTGGAATCAGGCGAATCAGGAGCTTGACCTCAAACCCGGCGTCAAGCCCGTT
>JACMLC010000224.1 GCA_014379795.1 Pyrinomonadaceae bacterium | reverse complement strand
CTGTATAAAAAAGTCGTCTATGAATGTCCAGCCGTGCCGCGCCGTCACAGGCCAGTACCAGAGCGCGGCTAGGCCAATCGCCAGAGGCATGCCCCACAAGAGGCTCAGGAAAACTTTCCGGCCAGGCCATTGCCGGCGCATCATAAAGTACGCGCCGACGACGCCGAACGGAATCACGATGCCGACCAATCCTTTAGCCAGCAGGGACGCTCCGACCGCCGCGTAGAATCCGCATAGGAGCCATGTGCGCCTGCGCCTGTCACGCTCGATCTCAGAAACGAAGAAGCACGAGAGCGCGAGCGTGACAGTCATCGTGATGATGATGTCAAAGCTTGCCCCGCGCGAAAAGACTATGAGCCCCGCGCTCGTCGCTGCGGCGAGGCTGCTCCACCGGCCAAGCCCGCGCGGCTTTTCCCTCTCTTCGCACGCGCTCTCTGTACGTTTCCCTATCCAGTACAGAATCAATGCGGTCAACAGCCCCGCGCACGCCGGGCCAAAACGCGCCGCGAATTCCGTCGTGCCGAACAGGCCGTAGCTCGCCATCATCATCCAGTACAACAGCGAGGGCTTCTCAAACCATGTGTAGCCGCCAAGGGTGGGCGTGACGGGATCGCCGCGCATAAACATCTCGCGCGCGACCTGTGCATAGCGCGGCTCGTCCGGCCCCAGCAGGGCAGGGCTGCCCAGCGCGTAAAAGTAGCAGGCGATAACGGCGAGAAATAAGAGCAGCCAGACACGCTTGGCAAGCGTCGAACGTTGCAAGTATAGTCACTCCGACAGAATCAGAATATGTCCCGTTACCCTAAACTGAAAACAGGAAAGTGTAAACCGTGACGTTACGCACAGCCGTGATCGGAGTCGGCCATTTGGGTCGCCAGCATGCGCGCATTCATGCCGCGCTCGCTGCTGAGGGGCATTCAGAGCTGGTCGCCGTCTGCGATGTGGATGAAGCGACCGCGCGCGCCATCGCTTCAGAGCGCGAGACGGAGTGGACGACAGACTGGCGCACGCTGCTTGGACGCGTGGATGCTGTGAGCCTCGCCGTGCCGACCGAAGCGCATTGCGAGATTGGTTGCGAGCTATTGAAGGCAGGCGTGCATGTGCTGGTCGAAAAGCCCATCGCGCGTTCGCTCGAAGAAGCGGACAGCATGATTGCCGCCGCGAGCGAGGGCGGCGCGCTGCTTCAGGTCGGACATTTAGAGCGTTTCAATCCCGCGCTCGTCGCCCTGCGCCCGTATGTCCGCACGCCTCTCTATTTTGAGATTCATCGCATCGGCAGCTTCACCGCTCGCTCGCTCGATATAGATGTCGTGCTCGATCTGATGATTCACGATCTGGACATAGTGCAATGGCTGGTCGGTGAAGAGGTGGAAGTGACGGACGTGCATGCGGTCGGGATTCCGGTTTTGACACAGCGTGTGGACGCAGCCAACGTGCGGCTGGAATTTGCCAACGGCGCGGTCGCCAACATCACGGCCTCGCGCATAGGGATGGAGAAGATTAGAAAGATGCGTTTTTTTCAGCCGCATGATTTCGTCGCGGTTGATTACCAGACGCGCTTTGCGAGCATCAGCAGCCTCGCGCCGCCGCAAGGACAGAGCGCATGGCCGGGTGTCAACATTCAGCGGCTTGAGATCGAAGACATAGAGCCGCTGCATGCAGAGATCGAAGCCTTTCTTCACGCTGCGCGTGAAGGCTTGCCTTCCCCCATCTCCGGCGCGGACGGACGACGCGCGCTCGCCCTCGCCCTGCGCGCGCTTGAGCGCATCCAAGCGCATTCGGAACATGCGGGGCTGTCGGCCTTAAGTCTCAAACAATAAAGTGAACGCGAGTTTGCGTAACGATAAAATTTCTTCCTTCCTCGCGGAGCGCATCGCGGCTGGCGATTTTCCTTCAGCCGTGTATGTCGTGGGCGTCGGCGGGCAAGCCGTGTTCGCGGATGCTTTGGGAACGGCAGTCACGGGCGAAGCCCAACGCGCCGCGACGCTGGAAACGATTTATGACCTTGCCTCTTTGACAAAGCCGCTCGTGACCGGCCTCTTGATGGCGCGTCGCGTCGAGCGCGGCATGATTGATCTGGATGACAGCCTGACGCGCTACCTGCCCGAGTTTGACGAGGACGAGAAGCGCGCCATCTCGATCCGTCATCTGCTGGCGCACACGTCCGGGCTTGCCGCATGGAAGCCGCTTTATATCCTGACGGGCGGCGACCGCACGCGCACGCTCGGCATCATTGCCAGACAGCCGCTTGAATCCGCGCCGGGCGCGCATGTTCGCTACAGTGATTTGGGATTTATCACGCTCGGTCTGCTGTTGGAAAGATTGGAAGGAGCGACGCTGGCAGAGCTGGCGCGGGCGGAGATTTTCGAGCCGCTCAAGCTGCGCAAGACTTTTTTTAATCCCGAAGCAACGATGCAGACCGGGGTCGCTGCGTGCGAGACGGGCAATCTTTACGAGCGCGAGATGTGCCGCGATGAAAAAGCCGCGCAGGATTTTCAAGGCTGGCGCGAGCAGCTCATCTGGGGCGAAGTGCATGACGGCAACGCGCATTTTCTGGGCGGCGCGGCGGGACATGCAGGGCTTTTTTCAAACGCGTGGGAAACCCTGCGCCTCGCCTCACAATTTCTCGCGCGACACACAGAACTGCTTGCGCCAAACACCTGCGCGCTCTTTCGCACGAACCTGACCGCAGGCATGGAAGAGGCACGTTCCTTTGCGTGGCAGCTTGCCGAAACAAAAGATTCGACGGCGGGCGCGTCTCTTTCGCCGGACAGTTTCGGGCACTTGGGCTTTACGGGCACAAGCTGCTGGATAGACCCTGTGCGCGAACGCACTTTTATCCTGCTCACCAATCGAACGCACGCGCGTGCGCTTCCCTTCGCCAACATCAACAGCGTGCGGCGTGAGTTTCACACGCTCGCAGCCTCTGCGCTGGAAGCAATCTAACAAGGATGCCGCAACTCGAAATAGAGACTCAACGCGTTTCGTTCGCTGAAGCGTTTCGCTTTTGGCTCAAGCTAGGCTTTATCTCGTTCGGCGGCCCGGCGGGACAAATCGCTATCATGCACCGCGAGCTGGTCGAGCGGCGCAGGTGGCTCAGCGAAGAGAGATTTTTGCACGCGCTCAATTACTGCATGCTGCTGCCCGGCCCGGAGGCGCAACAGCTTGCTATCTACATCGGATGGCTGATGCACCGCGTGTGGGGCGGCATCGTCGCCGGAGCGTTTTTTGTCATCCCGTCAATTTTTATTCTGCTCGCCCTCACTTATGTTTACGCGGCATACGGCAAAGTCTCTGCGGTCGCGGGCGTTCTTTCGGGCTTTAAGCCGGTGGTGGTCGCCATCGTGGTCGAGGCCGTCTTAAAAATCGGAGGCCGTGCGATTAAACGCAGAGCGCATCTCCTGATCGCTGCGGCGTCCTTTATCGCTATCTACTTTTTACACATTCCATTTCCATTGATTGTGCTGGCGGCAGCAATGGTCGGATTGGCTGGCGTTCGATTCTGGCCGCAAGTCTTTGGCGCGGCAGAGAAGCCCCAAGCGACGAAAGCGGAAACGGAGAGCGAAGAAAAACTTGAAGACGCGCTGCCGCTCGTGATTGACGATCATGCAACGCCTCCGGCGCATACGCTGCCCTCACGCAGCCGCGCGTTGAAAACTTTGGCGGTCGGCCTCACGCTCTGGCTGCTGCCGTTTGCTGCGCTCGTCGCGTGGCGTGGATGGGGCAGCCTGCACGCGCAGGAATATCGTTTTTTCACACAGGCTGCGCTCGTCACTTTTGGCGGCGCATACGCTGTGCTGGCTTACGTTACTCAAGCTGCTAATTCCTATGGCTGGTTAATGCACGATCAGGCGGTGGACGGGCTGGCCTTGGCCGAAACGACTCCGGGGCCGCTGATCATGGTCTTGCAATTCGTAGGCTTTATGGCCGGATGGAACAACCCGCAAGGATTGAGTCAGACGACAAGCGCGGTCGTGGGCGCGCTGGTCACTACCTATGTGACTTTCCTGCCTTCCTTCATCTTCATCTTTCTCGGCGCGCCGTACATCGAGGCGTTGCGCGGCAACAAAAATCTGACGGGCGCGCTGGCGGGCGTGACGGCGGCTGTGGTCGGCGTGATTTTGAATCTCGCGCTCATCTTTGGTGCGGCTGTTATCTGGCCTCGCGGATTGACCGGGGGCATAGAGTGGTTTGCCCTTGTGTTGAGCGTGCTGGCTTTCGTCGCGCTCTATCGTTTCAAAGCGAATGTGCTGTGGGTCGTCATCGCCGGCGGCGCGCTCGGTTTGGGACGTGTCTTATTCTTCGGTTAAGTGAGGCTCAAAGCATTTATATAAAATGTGGTTTCCGCCTTCCTTTTGCCTTTTACCTTTTTATTTTTGCCTTCGTATGAATCTTGCGCTGGCGGGGGGTTCGTATTATCTTAAGCGAGGTAAATTCTCTCCCTTTATTGCCAGCTTCGCATTGAGCAAGCATCTTCAAACAGCCCGGCGCGCATCTTTGATTGGTGCGGCGTCGCCGCATTCTTGTACTAGAGCGTTTACCGGAGCATTATCAAATGAGAAAGTTCGTCCCCGTTTTCCTTCTCTTCTCCCTCTGTCTGGTTATAGCCTCTTCTGTGCAGGCGCAAACGCGCCCGCGCCGTGTCGGGCAAACTCCAGAAACATCGCCAACAACTACTGCGCCCGCGCCGCAAGAAGCTCCGCAGAGACGCCCGCCCGTGATGGGCGGCAATGTCGGAAACAATCAGCCGCGCCCGCAGCAACAGCCTGCCCCGGTTGATCTCGGCCCCGAAGAAGTTGAGGACGGAGATGTCGTGCGGGTTGAGACCGCGCTCGTCACGATTCCTGTAACCGTGTCGGACAGAAATGGCCTCTACATCCCAAACTTGCGCCAGCAGGATTTTCGTATCTTTGAAGACGGAACAGAGCAGCAGGTAGCCTATTTCGCATCGGTCGAAAAACCTTTCACGGTCGCGCTCGTTTTGGATGTCAGCGGCTCTACGAAATCTCGCATGGATGAGATACAGGATGCCGCCATCGCTTTCGTAGACCAACTTCGTCCCGAAGATCAGGTGATGATCGTCTCTTTTGACGAGAAGGTGCATGTGCTTGCCGAAGCGACGAGCGACCGCCGCGTCTTGCGCAACGCTATCAGCCGCGCCAGCACGGGCGACGGCACAAGCCTCTACGACGCCGTTGATTTCGTCATACACCAGCGTTTCAACCGCATCAACGGGCGCAAGGCTATCGTCCTCTTCACGGATGGCGTGGACACCACCAGCCGCAGAGCTACCTATCAAACCAATATCCACGATGCGGAAGAGATGGACGCGCTCATCTATCCTGTGCAGTACGATACTTTCTCGGATATGAATGGGCCGTCCGCGCCGCAGAACATACCCAGACGCCAGAGGCGCAAAGTCGGCATCATGGAAATTATAATCGGCATTGCGACGGGCGGAGATGTGCTCGGCGGCGGTGGTGGTAGTGGCGGCGGCGGCAATAGCGGAACCAGCCGCGCCGATTACGAGCGCGCGGATAATTACTTGGGCGAGTTAGCCCAGCGAACTGGCGCGCGTCGTTATCGCGCAGACACCACGCGTAATATCGAAGAGTCGTTCGCGCTGATCGCGGAAGAGCTGCGCCGCCAGTACAGTCTCGGATATTACCCGCAGGCGGTCGCGCAGGACGGGCAGCGGCGGCAGATCAAAGTGCGCGTTAATCACCCGAACATGATCGTGCGCGCACGCGACAGCTACATCTCCAATTCCGCACCCGATAACATCAATGCGCGGGGCGGGCAGCAGCAACAGGAGCAGCGCCGCTCTCAACCTGAACGGCCAAGAATTCAACCGAGAGAACTGCGCGCCGGAACTTCTTTTCCCGCGAACAAATAAATTTCCAGATAAATTTTTGAGGGCGAGGATTGCGATGATCAATCAGGCAGATGCCACAGCGAAAGACGAAGCTTTGATGGATGATGAGAGCGATGCTATTGGACATGACGGCATCCGCCCGCCTGAAGTGGAAGGCGAAGCGGACGAGCCGGATGCGCCCACCGCAGCCGATGAGAACGTTGGAATGAGCAGCATCCTCAGTCCGGGTTTCGGGACAGGCGTGCAGGATGATGCGCGCGACGAGTGATTTGATTTAACAACACGAGCCAGAGTAGAAGCCCTTTTGCGCTCTTTGCGTATTCTTTCTTTGCGGTCTTTGCGTTAAGTGATTTTTTAACGCAAAGACCGCAAAGTTTTTTCGCAAAGGGCGCAAAGTTTTTTTGAGCTTGATTCACATTGAGAGGTTCCGTCGTAGCTCAATTCAATTCTTCAATCTCCGCTTCGAGTGCGCGCAGGGTGCGCCGCAGCATCTCGCGGTATGATTGGTTAGTGGCGCGCTCCAACTGTTCCAGCGTGCGCGTGCGCGAGAGTTTCAGAGATTCCAGCCGCTCAAGTCGTGCGCGGATTACCGGCGAAGCGGAAAGATGTGCGCGCTCCTCCTTCTCGTCTTCAAGCGAACGCGCGTCCGCCTCTTCCATCTGATCCGCGACCGACTTGCTTTCCCAACCTCTCGCCATTGTTATATCTCACAAATCAAAATCTTGAATGCAGAAGATCAGGCTTGTATTAATTCTGAGTCCTGCCTTAAACCACCGTTCCGTCTTTCACCACCGCATTTTTCGGAATGATGATAATGCGGTCGCGGATGACGTAGCTGCCATCTTCTGCATCAGCATTCTCGACGCCGCTCTCGTTGACGAGGCGCACGTTCGAGCCGATGCGCGCGTTTTTGTCTACGATGGCGCGGCGGATGATCGAGTTTTCGCCGACGCCTATGCGCGGGACGCCTGAGGCCAGATCGTCGCGCATGTTCTCAAAGCCCTGATAATAATCCGCGCCCATCAGGATCGAAGCGTCTATCTGCGAGCCGCTGCCGATGCGGCTGCGCAGGCCGATGATAGAGCGATTGATCTTTGCGCCGTGGATGATGCAGCCGTCTCCGATCAGAGAGTCGCTGATGTTGCAGTCGTGAATTTTAGAAGGCGGCAAATACCGCGTCCTAGTGTAAATCGGAGAGGTCGCGTCAAAAAAGTTGAACTGCGGAATCGGCGAGGTCAGGTCGAGATTCGCCAGATAAAAAGCGTGTATCGTCCCGATGTCTTCCCAGTAACCATCGAACATAAACGCCTGCACGTTTGAAGACTTGATGGCCGCAGGAATTATCTCGCGCCCG
>JACMLC010000223.1 GCA_014379795.1 Pyrinomonadaceae bacterium | reverse complement strand
TGGACTTCAGATGTCACTCACACGCTGCTCGGCTGATAAGCCAAACCCAGCAGATAAGCGCGTATGTTATCGATTCGCTTATCTGCTGGGTTTGGCAGCAGATAAGCGCGTATGTTATCGATTCGCTCCCGCACCCCGGAACTCCTCGCGTAGGGGCGTGTCAATTCCAATAAGGTGCGAGCGACCTGCCAATTGCCTGTCGCCTGGCTGAAAGGGATCAAGCAGTTAAGGGCCACGGAAGCAACTTCGTCGCGCGTCGCATCGCACAGCGGGTGTCCGGTGGGCAGCAGCCGGTCCAGCACATCCAGCAGCGCCCCGGCTTGTGCGAGCAGGCGGCGCGTGACATCATCCGCCCGCTTGGGATCATCTTCAGCCTCTTGCGGAGACGCCTCGCACAGGGTTCTGATCTGGTCAACCACAGGCTCTGCGGCACGCCGCAATGCTTCATCCATGATCTCATCGTCGAAGCTAGCTTCGCGCATGAAACATCTTTGTCGCTCCGCCTCTTCGTTTTCGTTCTGCTCGATAGCCTGCACGGCCAACCGTGCGTTGATCGAAACCAACACCAACGGCAGCGACGTTCTCAGATGCGAGGCGAAATCCGGGGTCAAACGAGGATCATCAAGCTCGCGTATCCGCTCTTCAAGCTTTTTCCAGAAGCGGTTATCTTCAAGCACCACCCGCCAACGCGTGAAAGCCTCTCGCCAGTAAGCGCTTTGTAATTTTCTCAAGCTTTCCGACAGCGGCTTGACCTCCGGGATGTATTCCAGATCAAGCGCCGTCGCATGGTACAAGACCGCGAGATTATGCCCGGCCACTCCCTGATTGCCTGCCTGATCAGCCTGTTGATACCAAATCTCCGTCGCGCTTTTGATATCTCCTGCCGCCAAAGCTGCGAGAGCCTGATCATCATCGGGCGCATCGGATGCGATAGGCCAGAACCAGAAAAACTCATCGAGGATGCGCTGTTCGGGATTGCGTAAACGGTGGATGGCCTCACGTATAGTATCTATGTCAGGGGCCGGATTCAACGGCAGTGGGCCGACTGTTTTCAAAGCTTCGACTCCGCCGAACTTTTCCACCAGCTTCACCTTTTCCGCCTGCTTTTTGATCTGGCGTTCGGCGGCATTAACCGGCAATCCGAGAATGCGAAAGGCGTTGGCGCGGAACAGTTCGGGCTGCGCCGCCCGGAGCCAGAGTTTCAGCCTGTCTTCTGAATCATGCATAAAAGCTCTTGAGGATTATCCGCTGGTAAAAAAGCTTGCGCGCTTGATGTCCGGCGGCGAATCAATCCTCTTTAGGGGCGCATTTGTTCCGGGGTGCCGATAATCACCTCGCCCATTTGAATCATCTGGTTCTGAAAGTAGATGGACGGCTTGATCGTCTCGATGACAAATTCGCGGCTCGCGCCCGGCACCTGTTCGAAGGCGATGGCTTTCAGAGAATAGATGCCGCCTCCGGGCACCAGCTCACCCGTATGGTCGCGGATGACGACTCCCGCCTGTTCCAGCGCATCCCACATGGATTCAAGGTATCTGTAAACGCGTTGCATCTCACCCAGTGGCTGGCCGGTTTCCGGATCAACCATCTTCCGTCGCATCCGCCACAGATGAGTCCCCATCTCTTTGAGCAGGTTGACCAGAAAGAGCATCAATTCGCAATTAGCCATCTCCTGCGAAGAGGCGGGAGAAGAAGCGGACAAGGCCCTGTTGGCCGAGATGGATTGGACCAGAAAATCAAATAATCCTGCGACCTCCGCAGACAATACGGATGACTCCAAGCGCAGATCCAGCGAGGCGGAGAACCGTTGCGCATCAACGAAGAATTCATCAGCCACCGGATTTTCAGGCGGATGTTTCTGGCCCTTGCCGCTCATGTGTTAAGAGTCTAGCCTCTAGAACGGGTTTAATAGATCATGATTCCGCAACGCCAGAGCTTGATCTGACGCTCATACTCTTCTCGCAGCGCAGGCCATTTATTGAAAGCTTCTTCCATCAGGTCTGCAGCTTCGTTTAACTTGATTCGCTGGCGTGAGAGTTTGATCGCCTGTGCCGCCATCTCTCGCGCTTCCTTCTCATCCGTCGGCGAAGGCATGCCCAAAGTGCTCTTCGACATCTGCGATGAGAGCTTCTCTTTTATTTGCGCACGCTCTTCCGGTTTGTGCGGCTTCCAGCGATTTAAATCTTCCAGCAGCTCTAAGGCATTCTGATAACGCTCCTCGCGCTTGACGGCGAGCGAGCGTTGGAGAATTTGTTCCAACTCCCGGTCTACTTGAATATTCAGGCGGCTGGCCGGGGTCATGGGTTTTTCAAAACTTTTAATGTCCAATGCGTCCAAGTCCCCTCCGGAATACGGGAAACGGTCTGTGAGCAGGAGGTACAGCGTCAAGCCGACCGCCCAGACATCCCCGGCGCACGAATCCGTCATCGGGTCGCGAAAGGTTTCGGGCGCTTTGAAGCAACGAGTGCCACGCGCGCTCGCCATCAGCTTTAATGGATTGACTCGCTTGGCAAGTCCGAAATCGCTGACGCACGCCCGCAAGCCTTGAGCATCGTATCCGACCAGAATATTCTGCGGCTTAATATCACGATGAACAATGGGCGGATCGTCGGCGTGCGCCAGCGCCAATCCCTGACAGACCTGTCGCGTGAGGTCAACGGCTATCTCCACCGGCACGAAGTCGTCTCCGTGTGATTGCCAGAACTGCTGTAGACTTCCGCCCGCGATAAATTCCATGGTGAAGAAGCCGCGCATTCCCTTAGAGGTCTCCATGGTATCGGCATCGAAAACGCGGATAATGTTCCGGTGACCCATTTTGGAGAGAAAAATGGCTTCATCAAGCGCCTGTTCGGTTTCCTCGGTGCTGCCCGGCGTTTTAAAAACCTTCATCGCTAGGCGACCAAAGAGACGATGACTCACGCGATACACTTCGGCAAAGGCGCCTTCTCCGAGAAAACGCTCCACTGTATATTTACCGTGAATAACCTTTCCTTCTTCCAAAAGTCTCATGAAAACCCTCCGCTTGTTTGCCATCTCTTCAGCCGCGCTGAGCGTCAAGGTCTAACTATCAGACATCAACTGAGGATGGTAAGACGCATTTTCTCGAAGCTCGGATAAGGGAACGGGCGATTCAGCGAGAGCATCTTTATCGCCTACCTGCCGACTACTTAACACCGGGGATAATCAGCGCTGCAACTCTTTTAGTTTTCCTTCGTCTGCGCGAAATCTTGAGTCCTCATGTTGATGGGTATCTTTCATCAGGTGTGAGAAAGATACAGCGGCATATTGATCGCAAACCGTATCGTGGCGGTGGATGCGTCAGACGCTAGCAGGTGAAAGGAGAGTACAATTCAGTTGGATTTCAAGTCAACTGTTTCTTCGCCAGCTTCAGTTGTCAGGCGTCATCAGGCGAATGTTGGCTCTTTCCTCATGCGTGAGCTTAAATCTTGAATCACACTCCACGCCCGGACACAATTTTCTTGACTCAGATGGCGACAGGCGTAATATTTAAAGACTGGCAACTTGCAATGGTGTTTGTGAGTCTTCGGTTATACAGGTAAGACCGGACGGTTAACTCTTGGCCTGACGTCAATTTTAGTTTCCCGTTCTGACCACTGAGACTCACATGGACGGGAAGCTATCGGATATACTCATTAGATCAAATACAGATGCTTGCTCCTGATACTATCTTAGTTAATCGCTATCGCATTGTACAGCTACTCAGTCAGGGTGGCATGGGGGCTGTCTATGAAGCCATTGACCAAGACCTTAACTGTACGGTGGCAGTCAAAGAGACCTTTGCCGAAGCCGTCGAGCATCGTCGCTTTTTCAAGCGCGAAGCCAGCCTGCTGGCAAATTTGCGTCACCCGGCGCTGCCAAAGGTGACACATCACTTTGTGCTCAAGCACGGCCAGTTTCTGGTCATGGAGTTTATCTCCGGCAAAGACCTCGCGCAGTTATTGAAAGAACTGGCCGCGCCCTTTGCCCCCGAAAAGGTCTTACGCTGGACAGACATTCTGCTCGATGCCTTATCATATTTACATAATTATAAGCCGGAGCCGATCATTCATCGTGATATTAAGCCGTCTAATCTGAAATTGACGGCGAACGACGAGATTATTTTGCTGGACTTCGGTCTGGCCAAAGGCAAAGCCGGTCAAATGTCCAGCTTAGGCACTCAAAAAAGCTTTTTCGGTTACACGCCCTTTTATGCGCCGATAGAACAGATCGTGCGGGCTGACGCACGCTGGTACACAATGCTCTCGAAGGCCAATGCCAGCGAGCTAAAGCGATTTTACGATCAGGGAACAGACCCGCGCTGCGATCTATTTTCTCTCGGGTCTACGCTCTATCATTTATTAACGGGCAATATCGCGCGCGACGCGACGGGAAAGGATCACCTTGACGCGCCGACGCGCGTGCTCTCTATCTGGGCAGGACAGCCAGACCCGCTCATCCCGGCCAACGAAGTTCACTCGCAGGTGACGCCGGCTATTGCCGCCGTTTTGAGTCGCGCAATGGCTCTGGATCGCAAAGACCGTTTTAATACTGCCCAAGAGATGCTTGAAGCTCTGAGGCAGGCAAGCAAATCCCAACCGGCTGAGGATAAAAAACAGGAGAAGATGGATTTGCCGCCGACCATTATTTCCGAGACCATTCCCTCAAGCCCACCTTTGCCTTACATTCACAGGTCACAAAAATCAGTGTCTGAGACATTATCAACCGTAGTTTCCGTCAAGTACGGCATTCTTGGAAAATGTGATGATGCCGTTCGCTCTGTCGCTTATTCACCGAACGGCATGTTCATCGCTTCCGGAAGCAATGATAACCTCATCAGACTGTGGGAAACGAAAACGGGCGCGGTACGTGTGTTGGGCCAATGTGATTTGGGCGTCTCGGGTTTTTCTTATGTTTCCTCGGTCAGGTTTGCCCCAAACGGCCAGCGCCTAGCTTCCGGGAGTAATGATAAGTCCATTCGACTCTGGGATGTTGAGACAGGCGAGATGAGTATCCTCGGCACGATGAGCCATCCCATTCGCGCGATTGATTTTTCGCCTGATGGAAAGAAGATCGTCGCCGGAAGCGGTGACGGGACGATTCACATTCTGGATGTCGAGACAAAACAAATACAGGTCGTAGGGCAATGTGAAGGCGTAGTTTGGGCGGTTGCCTTTTCTCCCAATGGCGGGAGTCTAGCTTCTGAAAGTGACGATAACACGATTCGCATTTGGAATATTCGCACCCTCCGAATGCGGCTGCTGGCTTCTCAGACTACCGATATACGTTCGCTGGCTTATTCTCCTGATGGTAAGAGCCTTGCTTTTGGCGGCTGGGATCAGACGATAGGCATTGTGGATGTTAAGACCGGTAAGATAAGAATATTAGGCACTTGTGAGGGCGTAGTACGCGCTGTGGCCTTCTCTCCTGATGGGAAGTGCATCGCCGCAGGCAGCGACGATAAGACCATTGGTATCTGGAATGTTGAGACTGGTCAGGTACAGATGCTTGGGACATGTGACGATGTTGCTTCAACAGTTGCTTTTTCCCCTGACGGTAGAAGCCTTGCTTCGGGAAGTTGGGACACCACTGTACGTATTTGGAGGGTGTAACGTTCTCAAATTAGCTAAAGACGATGTTCACAATCACCATTTGCTGCTTCAAGGTGACAGAGCTTCCTTGAATTCATGTATGAGATGCTCCCTAACCCGCCCATCGGTTCTGAGGATTGGTCACTACCTAGATTCGGAGAGGATAATACTGACGACGAGCCCGTACTCCAACCGGGCAATAAAGCCCGAATCAGATTTTCATCTGCCAAGCGGTATAAATAGGAAGCTAAGAAAAAAAGCGGGCTTTTGAATCTTGTCTAAACTGAAGTGCTAAAAACTCTAACGGGCGTCCGACTGGCTTTAACCGCCGCGTTAGGGTTTCGAGCTTCCCTGCTAAATCTTATTTCTGAGATAGGAGAAAAATCCTCATGCCAGGTAAATACTCTTTTGACTCGATACTTGCCGACAGCGAGCGGATTATGCGTGTCAGGCGTTTACTTTTAGCGCGCATGTACAGGGTTAAAAGTTCAGTTATCTTTGAACCTCTTCAACTCAAGCAGTACAATACTATTCGTGAATTCGTTTGAGGAAAAACTTCTCTACCCGCAACCGGGCAGTCGCGTCGAGGCAGCCCGCGCCTATGGCAGCGACCTGACGCTGCTGATAGAGCGGCTACGGCTCACGCCCGAGGAGCGCGTCCGCGATCTGCAAAGAGCGATCCGGGGCTTGGAAGCTATGCGCGGTAAAGCTCACCGTCAAAGAACACCTGCTCCTGCTAGACAAACCTCTGCTGCACAGAAGGAGCGCACTTGATTGACTTCGAGAGGGCGCTAGTCACGCTCGCCGACGCGCGGGTACGATTCGTCATCGTGGGCGGTCTGGCGGTAACTATCCACGGCTCGGCTTATTAGTCCATTAAAAGTGGGTATAAAAGGTCGCTCGCAAGAGCGGCCTTTTTATTTTTGGGAGTATGGTCGGTTTTCAAGAGTATAGTTTGTGAATAACTCAAAATGAAAAGTGCGGCGTTTCCACCGCACCAGCCAAAACACGTTTCGCCATCCCTTATTTAGGATTTGGCGTCACTTGCTGCTTCTGAAACTGCCTCTCCCGCATCTGCGCCTGAAAGTAGACCGTCTGAACTTGAGCCGCTTCCCGTAGAACCGTCTGAGGTGGTAGCTGTAGCTTCCTTGGAACCGTCCTCATTAGTCTCAACGGTTGTAGATACAACATCTTTTCCATCATCTTCTGCCATTTTAATTACCCCTTTTCTAGCTTTAAGCTGCAAATAAAATAGACTTTAATTTTGCCACTTTCATTTCCAATTGTTGTTTTTTCATAAAGACAGGTTATGGACTAAAAGCAGCAGGCTGACCTTTTGATCTAATAAGGAGGGTAGGTTGTGGATAGCATTAACTATGCTTGTGGCGAGAGGCAAAGGCTCTAGGCCACTGAGCCGACGATACTCTTCCATTAAAAAAGCATATTCAGTTTCAGGATTAATGGCTTCGCTCATTTAAATAACCCTTTCTATCCTGTTCCAAAGCTTTAAGTTAAAAATTTCTGCTGACCCATGTAATCAGATATTCGCCGTACTTCTCTTTGGCTTCCTTATCCACTTGCGGGACTACGGTAATCAACCGTTCCTTTTCCATCTGCAACAAGAATTCGCCGGTCTCTGAGGCTGAGGCTTCGACGCCTGCGGCTGTGAGTTTGTCGTGGATTTGAGCGGAACCGATGCGCTCGTTGCCGAGGCCGTTTTCGTTGCGGATGATGCTCTTGATTTTCCTCTCCAGTACCTTATCCATGCTTGACCTCCGGTTGAGAAGTTTTCCAGCGACGCATATGTATGCCAAGTAAGGTGACTTGACAAGGCTTTTTCTGCTTGCCGAACTTAAATATAAGGTCGCCTCAGATGTAATCCATCTTGATCTGCTCGATTGAACATTAACGAATCTCTTTCACTATCTCGCTTGTTGCAAGACATACCAGACGCCTGCGGGGCTGGTGCGCAGGACGCGGTAGTGGTCTGAAATTAATTTGGTTGTCTGTGGCGAACGCTCTGGCACTAGCTTCGCATATTCTCTGGCGATGAAGATATAAGTGGGAGGCGATTGGGCGAGCTGCTCATTTAATTGCGCCCATTGTTGGAGGAGAAAAAGTTCGAGCATCCAGCCGTTTGAGGCTATGGCCTGATCGCGGCCTGAGAGATGGTAATAGATCGGATTGCCGCCGACAAAGATACCGCCGGGCAGGCTGTCTGGCTGTGAGAGAAACTCTGTTTCAGAGAGCGCGGTCTGATAGCTGCCGCTGATCTCGCTCTGGTACAGGAGGCGTCTCTCTTTGCCGTAAGCGAAACCGTGTGTGATTAGAGAGAGGCTCTTCCGCGTTAAAGAGACGAGGACGGGCGAGAACAATAAAGCAAGGCTGAGAGACGCTGCGATGCGCCCCTTCTTTGATGCCAGAGACGGTTTCGCCTCTTTGGCCTGCGTCCAGAGAATGTCCAAGCCCTTCGCTGCCAGAATGCCTATGGGAACGAATAACAACATGTAATGGTAGTCCCACCAAGAGAGGCGTTGCACGAGAATGACGCAGAACCCAAGCGCTAACCAGAGCGCGAGGTTCACGAACAAAAGCGGCATGCGCGCCAGCTCTGTGCGTTTGCTTGCAGCCGCGCTGGAAGCCCACACGAAGACAAGCGCAGTCAGAGGCGCAAAGGTCGCGGCAAACCAGAACAGGCTCTGGGCCAGACTGCCGAGCCGCCAACCGGGCAATGCGGCGATGGCGCTCGAAGGATATTCAAAGCAGACGTAGTACAAGAGTCCCAGCGTCTTGTGACGTGCGAAATAACCAATGACGATGGCGAGCGGCAACAGCAGGCCGAGAAGGGCTGGCGCAATGATGCTCAGAAGCGCAGCCGGGATTCTTTCTCGCTTTCGCAAGACGGCATCGGCGATGGCGGCCATCCAGAAAGCGAGCAGCAAGGGAAGAAAGAGAAGCTTGAAGAGAAGGACTATGCCTCCCATGAAGCCTGAGAGAAAGAGACGCTGCGCGCGGCCTCTTCCCTCTCGCCGCGAAGCTTCGGAGGCAAACCAGAGCGAAAGAAACAAAGGAAAGCCGACGAGTCCTTCGACCTGTGTGAGATGCCAGCTTCCGGTGACTCCGTAATAAAAACCGATTGTCAGCAGCGGAACTAAAGCGGCAATCGCACGGCTCTCGAAATAGCTCTTGAGAGTAAACAGCAGGACGATTGCGAAAGCTGTCTGGTACAGCAGTTCCAGCGTGTGTATGCCGACTTCCGTAAATCCGAATAACCGGCCACCGAGCAGGTAAAAGAAAAAGACGCCCGGCTGCTTCAAATCCCAGAAATCACGATAGAGAATCGCGCCCCGGCTCATCTTCTCTGCGCCGACGGTGAACAACGCCTGATCGCCGTCAAACGGATACGGGAGATGTATCAGCCCGATCAAAACGACTGCGGCCAAAACCATTGCGTCGAGCTTAGTGAATTGTCTTGCTGCCATTCAGGCTCGACCATATAACATAAATACCGTCTAACAAAAAGAATCGCTTCAAGTTTAAAAAAAAGACAGGTTCGCGCAAAGGCGCAAAGGCGCAAAGGAAGACGCCAAGAAAGCACATAAGGTAGTAACTCTTTAACATATTTGCGTCTTCTCTTCTTTGCGCCTTTGCGCCTTTGCGTGAGAGTCTTTCTCTCGGCTTTTTAGTTTCGCAATAAACAAAGCGGCGGCTCTTTATCATCGAATAAAGAGCCGCCGCTTTTACTTTCTCTTGCAAGGAAAATCACAAGTGCTGTACGCACGTCGTGGCCTGATGCAGCCAGCCCTGCTCGGCCCACTTTTTCCGGTTCTTCTCTTTGAAGAAGGTCAGAAGATTTATCTCTGTGGTATTGGCATTGCTCCGCTGGAAGTTGGCGTTCACCTCCCGGCCATAATCACGCCGCGCACGTATCAGATTGTCGAAGACACCCTTGACGGCATCATCATTGATCTCCTGAAAAACCAGCGCGCCATCGTTCACCATCGCCACCCACACGCTTTTCTCGCCGAACTCCGGAAGCTTGTCAGCCTGACAGGTAAAGGCTGTGGAATTGACAGGCCCCCTGCCCCAAGTCGCCGTGAAGGTCTGGCCGCCATCGCCGATCAATACGTAAGTCACTATGTTGGGAAGCTGTTTTTCATTTGCCCAGATTTCCAGATACTGGCGAACCATGCCAGTCTTATCCGCGCCTCTGATTCTTCCCCTGCCGTCGTTGGCAAAGCTAATCCCGATGTGCTTGGCCTCCTCTATTTTCGGGAGTTCGAGCGGGGTTGAGGATTGGGCTGAAGCAGTTGTTGCTGTCAAAGCTACGAAAGCAAAGAGGGATACGATTGTTATCTGCCGCGTTAATTTCTTGATCATTATTCTTCTCCATAATCGAATGGGCGTCTTATGTTCGATTCCGGCAAAGGCAAAAGCCTGCACACTCTTTCGCAGCCGGAATTATACAGTTAAAAGCTATGTTAATTTAGCAATTTGGGATTTATTCTTACGGTTTCTGCCGGGTTATCAATTTGAGCGTGGAGGTTTAGGCGACGGAAAAGAGAGAGTCCGAAATTAGCTTTCATTAACGAACCCGATTTCCGCCCGCCGCCTTTGATGTCAAGAATTCAAGTCCGGTTGGCTTCACTGCTTTGGCAGCATCAGCTTTTTTTAATGAGCAGCGGACGCACGCTTTTGTTTGCCATTCCAAAATCCAAAATCTAAAATCCAAACTCAAATGATCTCCGTTTCCGAAGCCATTGCCATTATCAAACAACAGACGCCACAGCTTGCGCCTGAGCGCGTCGCGCTTGAAGACGCGCTCGGTCGCGTGCTCGCGGAAGATGTGGTCGCGGATTCGGACTTGCCGCCGTTCAACCGTGCGCAGATGGACGGCTACGCTTTGCGCTCGTGTGATGTTGTGAATGTTCCGGCGCGGCTGCGCGTGGTGGGCGAAGCGGCGGCAGGCTCCGGCTGGCACAGGCAGATGCGCGCGGGCGAGGCCGTGCGAATCATGACCGGCGCGCCCGTGCCCGAAGGCGCGGACAGCGTGCAGCAGGTCGAAGTAACGCGTGAGATGGAAGACGGCTCGCTGGTCGAAATTGACAAAGCCACAAGCCCCGGGCAGTTCATCATCCCGCGCGCGCGCGAGGTCAAGGCTGGCGAGACTGTGCTACTTGCGGGCGACAGGATAAATGCAGCGATGATGGCTGCGCTCGCATCATTCGGCTATGCAGAGGTCAGCGTGGGAGCGCGTCCGCGCGTCGCAGTGCTGGCGACAGGCACAGAGTTAGTTGCAGTCAACCAAAAGCCCGGTGCGGATCAGATACGTGACTCTAACAGTTATTCATTGGGAGCATACGCGGCGCTTACGGGCGCGCGTGTCGAGCGTCTTCCGCTCGCGGGCGATGACCCGGAACTCTTGCGGCGTGAGATTGCGCAGGCCGCAGCACGCTCTGACGCGCTGATTTTATCCGGCGGCGTTTCGATGGGCGTTTATGATTTTACAAAGGCTGCTTTGCGCTCGCTGGATGCAGAGATATTTTTCGAGCGCGTCAGCCTGCGTCCCGGCAAGCCGACCGTCTTCGCGCGCTTGGGGCAAACGCTCGTCTTCGGCCTGCCGGGAAATCCGGTCTCAGTCTCAGTCACTTTCAACCTGTTCGCGCGCACAGCCCTCAGAGCGATGCAGGGAGCGCGAGAGGCAGCGATGCTTGAAGAGCATGCTTTGCTCGCGCGCGAGGTCAAAGGAGCCATCGAGCGTGAGAGTTATCTTCCGGCGCGGCTTGAAACAAACGCAGAGGGGCAGCTTCTGGCATCGCCTTTGAAATGGGGCGGCTCGTCCGACTTTGTCGCCTTCGCACGCGCCACCGCGTTGATTAATGTCCCGCAAGGCGTGAAGATGTTAGAAGCCGGAGCAGTAGTTAAGATTGTTCGCTTGCCGGGATAAAGGCCTCAAGTTTTTATTTGAATTCAAAGTTAATTCTGATCAATGGTTCGGACAGAATTAAGCGGCGACAGCCGCATAATTTCTGAGATATTCAAACTGCGGATGACTTTTTACCGCAGTTAGGTCTAAAGCTAACTTGTCAATAAACAAGTTGAGCAAGTGTTCATTGAAAAATCGTTG
>JACMLC010000026.1 GCA_014379795.1 Pyrinomonadaceae bacterium | reverse complement strand
CTGCGTCTCTGCGTTGATGTTGACCTGTCTGGTTTCTGTGTGCGCGTTTGGGCAAACCGCGCCCGCGCCGCAGAAGGCTAAAGAACTGCCGCCCGTCCCGAAGAAGAGCAACGAGCGACCGGCTGAGACGCCTGCGAATGCGGCGGAGCCTTTTGACGGAGCTTCGATTGAAAAGATGGCCGCGCAGTGCGTCACGCTCGAAACCGAAGCCGGAGTGATTGAGATAGAGATGCTCGCAGAATCCGCGCCTGAGACAGTGCGCAACTTTCTCAACCTCGCCGCTACGAAAGCTTTCGATACGACCGTCTTTAGCCGCGTCGTCAAAGACTTTGTGATTCAAGGCGGCGCGCTTTACACGAGCCAGAACCAGACGAACGCGCTGGCCTTGAGATCGAGACGCACGATTCCGGACGAGCCGAATGCCGTTAAGCACGAGCGCGGCATCGTCTCTATGGCGCGACCCGAAACTCCGAACGGCGCGACGACAAACTTCTTTATCCTCGTCGGCGACGGCTCGCACCTGGACGGAAAATTCGCGGCCTTCGGGCGCATCCGGCGCGGGATAGAGATTGTGGACGCTATCAACAAAGCTCCGACGGAAGGCGATAAACCGAAAGAGCCTGTTCGCATCACGCGCGCCACCGTGACGCCTTGCGCGAAGTGAGAAGACAATGAAATTTAAAACGACACGGAGACTCCAAACAAAGACGCGAGGACAAAACAATCTTCGCCGCGCCTGTGTGTCGTCGTGTCAACGCATCTTGGTCGCGCTCATCGCGCTCATTGCGCTCGCGGGCTGCATAGACCGCTCAAAAATTAAGCCCAGCCCTGAGACTGCGCGGCGCGAGCTGGCATTGAAGGGCGTCCCCTACGATGAAAAAACTTTTATCGAGCGCGCAAGCCTCGGTGAAACGGTCAACGTCAAGCTGTTTCTCGCCGCCGGGATGAACCCGAACGTGAAGAACGCTGACGGCGACACAGCCCTCATCGCCGCAGGCAAAGCGGGACGGGCTGAAGTCATCAAGGCTCTGGTCGCGGGCGGGGCTGACCCGAAGGCGACGGACAAACAGGGCTTGACGGCGCTGATGCGCGCCTCGCGTCACAGCCAGCCCGTTGCCGTGCAGGCTCTGCTCGCGCAGGGCGCGGATATAAACTCATTGGGAAACGTCGGAGCGACGGCTTTGATGTATGCTGCGGTTGAAGGCAATCCTGAGATCATTAAAATCCTGCTCGACGCAAAGGCGGACGTGAACGCGCGCGATAAGGATGTCGGCACGGCGCTGGCGTGGGCTGCCGTTTACCATCGCGTAGCGATGACTGAAAGCCTGCTGGCGCGCGGCGCAGACCCCAACATCACCAACGAAGGCGGCGGCACGCCCCTGATGATCGCCGCCTACAACGGCAACCAGAAAATCGTCCGCGCCCTGCTCGATAAAGGCGCAGACAAGCGCGCCACAGACAAAGACGGCTTCACCGCCGAGAAATGGGCTTTGAAAGGCCGCCGCGACGAGACTGCGAAAATGTTGAAATAAAATTCAGGAGCCGGAAGCCGGATTGAAGTTTGTTGTCGGGCAAACAAGCTGCTCTTATTTTATTCTGCAAGCTGGTATAAGATGTAGGAACATCACACGAAATGGGAGTCAAAGCTTCCTCGCTGTTGACTCCTCACCGGTTATCTCCTCGCCCATCGAAAGGAAGCGCAACATGAGAAAACTTTTCGCGTTGGTTCCTCTGATTTTTCTGAGCCTGTCCTCTCTCTGTCTGGCTCAAGACACCACAAAGAAACCGGAGACTTCTTTGATGACTTACAAGTTCCGCGTCGCGCGCCCGACGGACAATCCGAAGGAGGTTCTCAAGTTCTATCGTGACGGCTTGGGGCTGGAAGTCTTAACTTCCTTCGATCATCTGGATTATCAAGGCCAGATACTCGGGCGCAAAGGCTCGCAGTATCACCTTGAGTTTCTGCACCAGCCCGGACGCAAATTCGGCAAAGCATCCACTCAGAACAATCTTCTGGTGTTCTACATGCCGGAAGCGGAATGGAAGAGCGCAGTCGAGCGAATGCAGAAGCACGGTTATAAGCCAGTCAAATCATACAATCCCTATTGGGACGAAAGGGGTAAGACGTTTGAAGATATTGATGGCTACCGCGTGGTTCTGGAACCGCGCTCAAGTCCGCATTTTCGCGTGACTCGCTCCACAGACAACTTTGAGGAGGTCATCAAGTTTTATCGAGACGGCTTGGGGTTGGACGTATTAATGGGAGGCAAACATGAGAAATATGAAGGCGCAGCGCTTGGACGTAAAGGCGCACAATTTGAGCTTGAGTTCGAACATGTTGAAGGCGAGACGGTCGGCAAAGCGCCCACGCATGAAAATCTTCTGGTCTTCTTCATCCCTGACAAGGCCGAATGGCAGAGCGCCGTCGAGCGTATGAAAAAACATGGCTATCAACCGGTCGAAGCAGAGAACCCGTGGGGAAACATAGATGGCAAGACGTTCGAGGATGTAGACGGCTACCGCGTCGTGTTGAAGAACGTGAGTTGGGGATCATCGCCCGCCGAAGACAAACCGGAGGCCGTGTTACCGAAGGTCTTGTTAGATACGAAATTCACTTCGCCTTTGAGCGCGGGATGGTACTGGATTCGTGAAAACCCGAAAGCATGGAAAGTCAAAAATGGAAAGCTCATGCTGCAATCTGCGCCCGGTTATGTGTATGTCGAGTACAACAACGCCACGAATGTCCTGCTCCGCAAAGCGCCCGTCACGTCCAGGGTCTTGATTCTCGAAGTCTTTCTGGAGAATCAACCCAAGCTTCTTTTCGAGCACGCCGCGCTTTACTGGTACTACGACGAGGACAACTATGTTGGCATCTTGAAAGAGCAGATGCGCGAAGATATAAAGTTGCGGATGATGAGCGAAAAGGATGCAAAGGCTTTATTTCTAGGTGAACCAACCTACGCTGCTGAAGGAGTCTGGTTGCGCCTCGTTATCAAAGGGGATAAAGCCAGAGGTTATTACCGGCAAACGGACAAAGACGAGTGGCGGGTAATGGGAGAAATCAAGCTGCCCGCCAAAGGCGAGCCGAAAGTGGGACTCAACGCCGGAGGCGGCTCTGAGAACTCGGATCGGTGGGCGAGCTTCAGTCATTTTCGTATCCTGGAACAAGACGAAAAATGAGTCACATAAAAATCAACCTCGCTTCTTATCCGGCCTCGGCGTGAAACCACGGCTCTCCGGCAATTTCTTGGAAGGAGGAGGTGAACCTTGTTCCTGACGGTTAGCCGACCGTTCTGCAATTTCTTTCTTGATGGCTTCCTTGACTCGTTTTTTAGCGCGTTTATTCATGCCGTGGATTATACAATAGGAAATAAACTGTTATCATCCCACCAATGAACAAAGGGAATGGCAAGCTCGCCGTCAAACGCACCGCTACAGGATTAGGCTTATTCGCCCTCAAACCGATGCCCGCAGGCAAAAAGATTATCGAGTACACAGGCTCGATTATCACCCTCGAAGAAGCAAACAAGAGCCGCAGCAAGTATCTCTTTGAGCTTGATGATAAACGCGCCATAGACGGCAGCGTGCGCAGCAATACTGCACGCTACATCAACCATTCGTGCGAGCCGAACGCCATAGCAGTTACTACCGGCAGGCGGGTTTGGGTCTCGTCATTAAGAGACGTTGAAGCCGGAGAAGAGATCACCCTCGACTATGGCGAGCAATATATGGACACACACATCAAACGATGTAAATGCGAATCCTGCGCTCCGAGGAAAATCAAAAGAAGTCAGCCGCCGATGACATCATCGTGAAGAAAAAGCGCGTTCCTTATGTGAGGAGAGATTATGAGCTATGCACATCGCTTAGTGGGCAAGCGCCGGATTAAGCTAAAGGATTTTGATGCGGGAGAGGACGCGGGGCTTAAGCGTGCGGAGGCTGAAGAGCAGACGGCACGACTCATCGAAGAGCTGGTCGAATTGCAGGAACTTCTTTACGCTGTGCAAACCGAGAGCGTGCTCGTTATCCTGCAAGGACGCGATACCAGTGGCAAAGATGGGACGATCCGCCATGTGGCGGGGCCGTTAAACTCGCAGAGTTGCTCCGTAGCCTCTTTTAAAGTCCCGACGGAAGAAGAACTCGCCCACGATTTCCTCTGGCGCGCACATGCCCGGACGCCCCCGACCGGAGACATCAAAATCTTCAACCGCTCGCATTATGAAGATGTGCTGGTGGCGCGAGTCCATGAACTCGCGCCGAAGCAGGTCTGGCGCGAGCGTTATGAGCACATCAATGCCTTCGAGCGATTGCTGGCGGACTCCTCTACCATCATTCTCAAGTTCTACCTCCACATCAGCAAAGATGAGCAAAAGAAGCGACTCCTCAAACGCGAGACAGACCCCGTCAAATCATGGAAGCTCTCGGTCGGTGATTGGGAGGAGCGCGAGCGCTGGGACGATTACACCAAAGCTTATGAGGATGCGATTAACCGTTGCAGCACGAAACATGCGCCATGGTACATCGTGCCTGCCGACAAGAAATGGTTTCGCAACCTCGCGGTGGCGGAGGCTTTGCGGGATGCGCTGATGCCCTTTAGAGAGAAGTGGCTGGCAAGGCTGGAAGAAGTAGGGCGGGAAAGGAAGAAGGCTATTGAAGAGTACCGGCTGAGCCGCAACCTCTCCGGATGACGGCAGCAACTGGCTTAAAACATTTTGGGTGACTGCGGATTCATCTCCGACATAAATGCCCGGAGCCGGAAGTGTCCCGAAAATTTAAGATTTCCACCTCTGAGCCGCACTGAGTTAAACTGCCTCACATGCTTCTCGTCATAGACAACTACGACTCATTCACTTACAACCTCGTGCAATATTTGGGCGAGCTGGGCGAAGAGATGGATGTGCGGCGCAACGATGCCGTGACTGTCGAAGAGGTCGAAGCCAATTGTTGCCCGGATAAAATTCTAATCTCGCCGGGGCCGGGAACGCCTGATGATGCTGGCGTCTCCATGCAGATGATAGACCACTTTGCAGGGCGGATTCCCATCTTGGGAGTCTGTCTGGGGCATCAAGCCATCGCGCAGGTTTTTGGCGGGCGGGTCGTGCGCGCGCCCGTGCTGGTGCATGGCAAGGCTTCTGAAATTTGTCACGACGGCAAGACCATTTTTGAAGGAATCGAATATAGATTTCAGGCTGGGCGTTATCACTCGCTGGTCGTCGAGCGCGAATCGCTGCCGTCTTGTCTGGAAGTTTCTGCGACCACGCCCGACGGCGTCGTGATGGGCTTGCGCCACCGCGAAATGAAGCTGGAAGGCGTGCAATTTCATCCCGAATCCATCCTCACCCCGGAGGGAAAACGCCTGCTCGCAAATTTTCTAAAGCTGTGATTAGAGCAGTGACGAGTGACAAGAAGGAGTAGTTTTCAGTTTTCAGTTTTTAGTTTTCAGAAAAAGCGCAAAGTGTTCTTACTGGAAACTAAAAACTAAAAACTGAAAACTGAAAACTGATTTGTCACTCATCACTTTTAAAAATGTCTTGACGCATCACACGCATTTGAAGTTAGATGTCTTTTGAAATTTTTGCGAAGTCCCCGACCTCCTCTGCTCCGGTTATCCGATAAGTCCGGCATTCGCCTTTTATGAGTAAAGCAATTCGAGCAACCACCCCTGATCGCACACGCACGCGCGATCAAGGACGCATTCTGCTGGTCACAGACGATTCCGCCACAGCCGCTTACGGCGCATCTCTGGAGGGGGCTGGCTTTGCCGTCGTCGGCGTGACGGGCGGCGCAGCGGCTCTGGTCTCGCTCAGGAGAGCGCGCCCGCATCTGGTCATCGCGGATTCTCATTTGAAAGGCATCGGCGCGGAAGATTTAGCAAGGATGCTGGCACAGTCGCAAGAGAGCGTGCCGCTCTTGCTCGTCGGCGATGCCGCCTCTACCGTCTCGCGGCGCAGCGCGGCCATGTCTGCGGGCGCATACGATTATTTCTCGCTGCCGGAGGAACTGCCGCTCCTGATCTCAAGCGCGGCGCAGCTCGTCACAATCAAGCAGACTATGGATCG
>JACMLC010000222.1 GCA_014379795.1 Pyrinomonadaceae bacterium | reverse complement strand
GGACGGGCGCCATCCTCGGGACCGGGCTCGGCGGGGTCGCGACGCTTTACGACGGCATGTCCATCAACGCGCTGCGTGGCCCGGACCGGATCAGCCCGTTCCTCATCCCGATGGGCATCCCCAACACGGGTGCCGGCCAGATCGCCATCAACTTCGGGATGACCGGCCCGAACTTCGCGACCGTCTCGGCCTGTGCGACCGGCGGCCACGCGATCGGCGAGGCTTCCGAGACGATCCGCCGCGATGACGCGGACATCATGGTCGCGGGCGGCACCGAGGCCGGCATCCTCGAGATCCTCATCGGCGGGTTCGCGGCGATGCGCGCGCTCTCGACACGCAACGACGACCCGACACGCGCCTCGCGCCCGTTTGAGCGTGACCGTGACGGATTCGTTATCGGCGAAGGCGCGGGGCTGATGATTCTCGAAGAGCTGGAGATGGCGAAGCGACGCGGCGCACGCATCTATGCAGAAATCGTCGGCTACGGCATGGCGGGCGACGCTTTTCACATCACGATGCCGGATGAGACAGGCTCAGGCGCGATTCGCGTGATGCAGAAGGCCATGAAGGATGCGGGGATCGAGCCGGAGGCGGTGGGCTATATCAACGCGCACGGAACTTCGACCCCTTACAACGATAAGTTTGA
The DNA here is from genome assembly GCA_014379795.1 of Pyrinomonadaceae bacterium. Classification (GTDB taxonomy): domain Bacteria; phylum Acidobacteriota; class Blastocatellia; order Pyrinomonadales; family Pyrinomonadaceae; genus JACMLC01. Next base: position 11,837 of record JACMLC010000222.1, on the reverse strand, counting down.
AACCTTAGCGATAAAGAAAGCCTTCGGCGACCACGCATACAAGCTTGCCGTCAGCTCTACGAAATCCATGACGGGGCATCTGCTCGGCGCGGCGGGCGGAATTGAAGCTGTCTTTTCCGTGCTTGCCATTCAACGTAGCATGTTGCCGCCGACCATCAACTATGTGAATCCAGACCCGGAATGCGATCTCGATTACGTGCCCAACGAGCCGCGCGAGGCCAGCATCACCTACGCGCTCTCAAACAGCTTCGGTTTCGGCGGCACGAATGCTTCTCTAATTTTTAAGAAATACGAAGAGTAGTTTTGAGTTTTCGGTTTTCAGTTTTCAGCAAGAGCATGTGCTGAAAATCGGAAACTAAAAACTGAAAACTAAAAACTTAAAACTGTTATGAAAATAATTGTTCTGATGAAGCAGGTCGCCAACAAAGATGCGATCTTGCGAATTAACAAAGAGGGAACGTGGATTGAAGAGGGCGATTTGTCCTTTGAGGTCAACGAGTCGGACGGCTACGCGCTCGAAGAATCGCTGCGTTTGAAAGAGAAGCATGGCGGCGAGGTCATCGTCTGTTCGATGGGGCCGCAGCGTGTCAAGACTGTTATCAAAGACGCGCTGGCGCGTGGCGCGGATCGCGCGATTCATGTGTCAGGAGATGACTTGCAACATCTCTCGCCTTACGCGGCGGCGAACATTCTGGCCGACGCCGTGCGCGACGAGCAGCCTGATTTGATAATGACAGGCTTGCAATCGGATGATTACGGCTACGCGCAGACGGGCGTCATCATGGCGGAGCTTTTGGGGATGCCGCACGCCACGATTGTGATCGAAGTTGATGCTTCCGGCGAACAGCTTCGCGTCAAGCGCGAATTAGAGAGCGGCTGGTATCAATGGTACGAGATGCCAAAGCCCGCGCTCCTGACGATTCAATCAGGCATCAGCCAGATTCGCTACGCGACCTTAAAAGGCATCATGGCCGCGAAGAAGAAGGAGATCAAAGAAGTCTCGCCCGCGATTGACGCGCGCCCCTCGCACCAGCGCATCGAGAAAATCTATCTGCCGGAAAAAACCAAGCAGACGCAGTTTCTCGGCAACGGCGACGCCAAAGCCGGTGCAGTCGCGCTCGCGGAAAAATTACGCAATGAAGCAAGGGTAATTTGATGGCAGTGACAAGTGACAGGTGACAAGTGACAAGTTAAAACCTTGTTCTTACTTGTCACTTGTCACCTGTCACTTGTCACTGAGGTTTATTAATGAGTAATGGCATTTTAGTTTTCGCGGAGCACCGCGACGGCAGTTTGAACAAAACATCTTTTGAGGCGATTGCGGCGGCGCAGAGTCTTGGCGCAGAGTTGGGGCAGGAGGTGTCGGCTGTCTTGCTCGGCTCCGGCGCGAGCGGTCTGGCTGAAGAGATTGCTGCCTACGCGCTTAGTAAAGTCATCTATGCTGAAAATGAAAAGCTGAAAGAGTACACGCCGGACGGATATACGGATGCGATGGAGCGCGTGATTCGTGCCGCTGATCCGCAATACGTCATCATGCCGCACACTTATCTCGTGCGCGATTACGCGCCAAAGCTCGCCGCGCGTTTCGGCAAAGGCTTAATCAGCGATTGCATACGCGCAAAGATTTCTGACGGCGTTGTGACTTTCACGCGCCGCATCTTTTTAGGCAAGATGGACGCGGATGTCGTCTCTGACGGCGAGCCGCCCGTCTTCGCCACCTTTCAATCCGGCGCGTATCGCGGCGATCAGGCGCAGAAGGGAAGCAGCGCAGCTCAGGTCGAAACGATGCCGGTAGAAGTCGGCGAAGTTCGGATGAAGCCGGAAGCTCCGTTTCAGGAAGTCAAACAGGCTGTTGATTTGTCCAAAGCTGATGTGATCGTCGCCATTGGGCGCGGCATCAAGAGCAAAGAGAATATCGAGCTGGCCGAAAAACTTGCTGCCGCGCTCGGCGGCGACATCGCGGCCTCGCGTCCCATCTGCGATGCCGAATGGCTGCCGATTGACAGGCAGATAGGCTCGTCCGGCCAAACGGTTGCACCCAAGCTTTACATCGCGCTCGGCATCTCAGGAGCGATACAACATCTGGTTGGCATGAAAAACTCAGGCACCATCGTCGCCATCAACAAAGACCCCGAAGCTCCCATCTTCGACATCGCGGACTACGGCATCGTCGGCGACCTCTTTGACGCAGTGCCTGTGCTGACCGAAGAAATCAAGAAGATTAAAGAACAGTGATAAGTGATGAGTGATAAGTGATAAGCAAAAGCATTTGGTTTTATCTTATCACTTATCACTCATCACTCATCACTTCTTTTTTATCTCCGAAATAATTTCCGTCCCGCCTTTTTCCTCAATCGTGAAATCAACCTTATCGCCAACCTTGAGTCCGCTGATGAGCGATTTCTCTTTGACGTAAAACTCCATCCGCATGGGCGGCATCAATCCGACGATCTCTTCATGGTCAAGCTCAACCGAAGGCGGATTACCGTAGCCATTTTCCAATACAACTTTTGTCACGACGCCCACGCCGCGATAGTTTTTTACCTGTGCCGGAGCGGTTGACGGCGAGGCTTGAGGTGTCGGCGTCTGTGCGTTTGACTGATTCGCGGGCGGGGGTTGCTGCTGCCCGCAGGAAGCGATAAGCAGGCACAGTGTAAGCAGCAGGCTCTTGATGAGTGGGCGTCGAAGGCTGGCGCACTTCCTAACTTGCATTATTCTGCCTCTACTTTTTATGACTTACCTGCAAGCTCTGTTTTATTGCTTCTTAACAACCAGATGCTGCGTTGATTGTTTGTTTTTGAGATGTATGCTGTCAAGAGTTGTCCGTTCGACGCGGCAGAGGCGGGCAATTCGCCTTTGCTCATTGCGGCAATGCTGCCCATGATCGTTCCATCCGCAGCGATTTCGGCGCGCGTATCGTTAATTAACTTTGACTAGAGGCTGCGCTTTGCTTGCCTCTGGCTACCTTCTGGATGCGCCTCCGGCGCATCAGTTGAAATTTTAAAACGGCTACCTAAGAGCGATGATATTGAAACTTGCTTGTCTGCGGATTCTGTTACAGCTCGCAGAAGATTGGCAATAGCTTGCCTGTCATCACTTCTTTTCCTGCGCCTTCTGGTCGCTGTCGCCGAGCAGACTTTGTATGTCCTTAACTACGTCTGCGGGATTCCATTCATTGCCGGGATATACCTTGTGAACTTTTCCGTCGGGCGCGATCAGGGCTGTGCGCAGCGAGTGTGTGATCTGATCCTTCTCTTCAAAATAAGTAAGGCCGAAATATTCTGCCGTCCGCTTGATCTCTTCGGGCTTGCCTGTGACAAAGTCCCAGTGCGCGAAATTTTCCTGTGCGAACTTACCCGTAGTCGAAGCGCCATAGCTGCGCAAAACTTTCGGCGTGTCGTATGCAGGGTCAATCGTGATGCTCAAGAGGTGCGTGCGCGCCTGTATGTTCGTCGAGCCTTCCAGAGCTTTGTTGACCTCATTTAAATTGTTGCTCATCAGCGTGCAGTATTCAGGCAGCGGGCAGCGCGTGTAGATAAAAGTTAAGAGCAGAGCTTTGCCGCGATATTGATGCAACTTGACGGGCTTGCCGTCCTGATTGATAAGCGAAAAATCCGGCACTTCATCGCCAATCTTGGGTTTGGTGGCAGCATCCATCGGGTTTTTTAGCCCGGTCGGCTCATCCATAGTCATCGAGATTGCGATGCCTTCGAGCCAGAACGAGTTGGCGTCCACCACCAGCGTCGCGCCCACACGGCTGCCCGGCGCGAGCACATCGAAAGCCCATTCGTCTTTGAGCTTGAATGGCATCGTCATCGCAGGCATGTAGCCCTTAATCTCTTCGTGCGCGATGGTGACTTCCTTTTTCTCTTTATCAACCGAGACGACTTTGCCTTTTAAATCATAACGCTTCGCTTGCGTGGTCGCCTCCGGCTGCTGTTGACGATTGCAAGCAAGCGACACGACGGAGATTAAGAAAATAAGTGCGTAAAGAGGTAGACGGTTTCGCCAGAATCCATTCCGTAACGTGGAAGCATCGTACATCGTTTTAAAAGCGCCTTTCGGAAAATAGATGATTTAGTGGATTGCTTAAATTGCCACTAGCTTTAGCTAGTGGGAAAAATGTTTCCCTCTGCTTTCGGCTTTAGCCAAACAACTTTGGCTAAAGCCGACTTTCTTTTATGCCAGCTCTCCACTAGCTAAAGCTAGTGGCAATCTATTAAATAGCAGCTTGAGTTATCTACGTTGAAGCTGTTCGTTGTAAAGCTGCCGGTACACTCTGTAATTGGACATAATCTTGTAAACGTAATCCTTCGATTGCGTAAAGCCTATCTCCAACACGTAACGATCCGGGTCGTTTGAGCGCGCGCGGGCAACGAAACGCGCCATGTTGCCTTCGCCGCCATTGTAAGAAGCCGCGACCGCTTGCGGCATGTTGGGAAACAGCTTGAAAAGATTCGAGAGATATTGCGAGCCGAAGAGAATCGCCACGCGCGGCTGATACAGATCATCTTGCCGAAAATTTTGTTTGCCGAGCTGTGCGGCAATCGTGTTCGCCGTCGTCGGAATAAACTGCATCAACCCGCGCGCGGCTGCGATGGACTTAGCATCGGCGCGAAATCTCGATTCCTGCCGCATGATTGAAAGAATGAAGCGAGCATCAACGCCTCGCGGCGTAGCGGATTCATTTAAGTGCCCGGCAAACGGCGCGGGATAAAGCATCTCTACCATTTCGCGCGGGGCTAATTCCAGCAGGTAATCGCGCGGCACGGTTTTCCAGAGGGGTTCCGCATACCGCACGGCATGATCCGCCATCTCTCCGCGTAGGTAGAAAAGCGCGAGCGTATAGGCTTCATCTTTTGAAAGACTCGCCGGTCGCGTTTTTGCGGAAACACCCGAAACAGCATTGCTGTCATCCTTCACCTTCACATGACTCACAGCATCTCTGTCAAAAGCATTTTCCGCAGCCGCCAGGGCGGGCGCGCCTTCATCATACAAGCCCAGAAAAAGCAGCTCGTCGGCCAGCGACTTCGCTGTCGGCGTCGCTGAATTTACAGCATTGGTGTCTGTCAATACATTTTGTCGCCCTGCTTGCGCCAGCTTCGGAGACGGAAAGTTATTGTAAGCCGGAAGCGCAGCGTAAGCGCGCCGCGCAATTTCCAGTATCTCACGCTTCATCGTTTGATCTTCGGTCAAACGCAAAGCGCTCTGCGCCGCGACGCGAGCTTTTTCAGCCTGCCCTGCGCCAATCGCCTGCTGCGCCTCTTTGAGCAAAGCGTTCAAGCGAGTCGAAATTTGATCGCGCGTGTTTTCCTTTGCAGCCATCGCGCGCAGGGCTTCGGTCGCGCGGCCTCCGTAATACTCGCTGCGCCCGTCCGGAAGCTCTAAATAAATTTTGATCGCCGCTTCGTTGCGCCCCAACTTTTCCAGCACGTAGGCGCGCAGGTACGAGACTTCCTCGCGGCTCGTCCCGCCGGGAACGCGCGTGCCGCCGAGGTCTGCTTCTTTTTCCAGCGATTCAAAATCTTCGAGCGCACGCGTCCAATTTTCCTGCGCCAGAAAAATCTTCGCGCGGGAAAAAAGTGCGAGCGCGGCTGGCATCTGGCCTTTGAATTTCGCGCGCGTCTGCTCAATCCAATCGAGCGCCTCCGGATCGCGTCCGCTATCGCGCAAGGTGTCTATAATATTCAGATAGGAACGTTCAGGATTTTGTGCGTCTGGATAACGTTCTATGAATCGCTTGTAAGCAGCGACGGCTTCATCCGTGCGTTTAAGACGCGTGAAGGCAGAGCCTAGATAACTTAAGGCTTCGCGTGCGCTCGGGCTGTCCGGATGTTTTTCCAGCACGCTCTGAAAATGTACGAGCGACGGTTCGTATTGCTCATCCTGATGAAAGCTTCGCCCGGTCTGGTACATGGCATCCGGCACGCTTGCGCTCTGCGCGTATCGCTCGATGATGGCGGCATAATGCAGGCGCGCGCGCGCGAAGTCTCGATTAAAATGATAAATCTGCGAGCGGCGTAGATGCTCTGCTTCCGCGAGCTGCGGCGCGCTCTTTTGCGCAGCCTCTTCACTGCCGCTGTCCAAAGCGTCTAGGCCGCGCACTCCCGCGAGGGCGAAATCATCCGGTCGCGCAGGGTCTGGAAGCTGTGTGACGAGATTCTGGAAAACTTCGCGCGCCTGCGCGGGCTGGTTGTTTTTGAGATAAGCCTGTCCAAGCATCGCTTGAGCTTCGCGGGCGGCTGTGCCAATGCTCGATTGGCTGCGCAGTTTCAATTCGTAAATCGCGTCCAGAAAATCTCCGCTCTCAAGCAGGCTCACGCAGAGCCGCGCGCTGGCCGCCTCGCGCAATAAACTGTCCGGCGCGGTGATTATCAACTGGCGCAGTTGCTCACGCTCTAAGGTCAGGTTGCCGGTCATGCGCGCGAACTGTGCCAGATGCCAGAGCGCGTATTGCGCGAGCATCGCATTGCGCGCGACGACTCGCTGGTAATTGACGGCGGCTGTCGCGCGGTCGCCGCTCCGCTCTGACAGGCGCGCCAGCAGGTAATCGTAATTGTTGAGCGCAAAGACGGCAGGCTCTGCGCCGCGCCATGATTGAAGCTCCTGAATTGCAGCCGCGTTGTCTTGACGTTCAACCGCCGCCTTGATGCGTTCATGACGTTCGCGCGCGGATTGCGCTTTGGTCACAGGAGCAAAGAAAATTATCAGGGTAAAAAGTAGGAAAAAATTCCACCGCTTGAATATCTGTTGCATAAACGTGATTATCGTTCAGCCCCTCTACATAGCTCAAGCGCAATTCGCCTGTTTGACGCATCGCACAAATTTTTTCTGTCTGAAACCACAAAAGCTATAAATGAATCGTTGATTCGGTGTAATCTAACAATTAATGACAGCACAAAAATTCGCAGAACAGGCATCCGCAGAAAATCAGCGCGCAGAACTTTTGGACGGCTCGCTGGTGGCAGAGCAAATCAAACGTGAAGTCGCCGTAGAGGTCTCGCGCTTGCAGCAGGAGCATGGCGTGCGCCCGTGCTTAGCCGCCGTGCAGGTCGGCGACGATCCGGCTTCCTCGGTTTATGTGCAGAATAAAGTGCGCACCTCGGAGGCTCTGGGGCTGCGCTCAGAGCATCACGCGCTTGCGGCTGAAACGACCGAAGAGGAATTGCTTGAGCTGGTCGAAAAGCTCAACCGCCGTGATGAGGTGGACGGCATTTTAGTTCAACTCCCTTTGCCTCCCGCGATTGACGAGGCGCGCGTGCTTAGAACCATTGACCCGGCCAAAGACGTTGATGGATTTCATCCGGTCAATGTTGGAAAATTGTCTTTGTGCCAGCCTGTGATTGCGCCATGCACTCCGGCAGGCATCATCGAATTGCTTGAGCGAAACGGGATTCAGATCAGCGGCGCGCGCGCCTGCATCGTCGGGCGCAGCCACATCGTCGGGCGCCCCCTCGCACAACTTCTGTTGCAGAGAGACGCGACCGTTACAATTTGTCATTCGCGGACAAAAGATTTGCCGCGCGTCACGAGCGAGGCTGATATACTAATTGCCGCCATCGGGCGCGCAGGCTTCGTCAGGGCAGAGCACATCAAGCCCGGAGCGACGGTTGTGGATGTCGGCATCAATAAAGTGACGGACGAAGCAGATGCACGAGAGTTGTTCGGCGCAGAAGCCGAAAAACGAATTGCCGCCATCGCGCGGCGCGGCTTTACACTGGTCGGCGATGTGCATCCGGCTGAGGCGCGAAGCGTGGCAGGCAAGCTGACGCCCGTTCCCGGTGGCGTCGGCCCGCTGACCGTCGCCATGCTCATGCACAACACGGTCACGGCAGCCAGACGGCGAAGAACTTTAAATAGTGATAAGTGATGAGTGATAAGTGATGAGATAAAAACTAAAAACTCTTTCTTATCACTTATCACTTATCACTCATCACTTAAAAAATGTTGCGTGTCGGTCTCACGGGTTCAATTGCGGTTGGCAAGTCTTATGTTTCGGCTGTGCTGGCGGAGCTTGGCTGTCATGTGCTTGATGCGGATGCGACGGCGCGCGAGGTTGTCGCACAGGGCACGCCGGGATTGAAAAAAATCGTCGAGACGTTCGGCGAAATGGTGTTGCTCGCGGACGGGACGCTTGACCGCGCGGGATTGGGAGCCATCATCTTCGCGGATGAAAAGCAGCGCGGGCTTTTGAATTCAATCCTGCATCCTTTTATTATTGTCGCGCAGGATGAGCAATTGAGCCTTTGGGAATCGGAAGACCCGCGCGGGGTGGGCGTGATTGACGCCGCGCTGATGATTGAATCGGGCGGCTACAAACGTTTTGATAAACTAATCGTGGTACATTGTGATCCGGAAGTTCAACTCGCGCGGTTGATGGCGCGCAATAACCTGACGCGCGAGGAAGCTCAAAGCAGAGTCGCAGCGCAGATGCCGCAGGCAGAGAAGATGCGCTATGCGGATTTTTTGATTGACAATTCAGGCGACCTGCCCGCGACGCGCTTGCGAACCGAAGAAGTCTACAAAGAACTGCGCGCACTCGGCGAACTGCAAGCAACAGGCACACGCTAAAAGATTTGTTTCAGCCAGAGCCAATGAAGAGAAGAGCCAACAATTATTCGAGCCGTAAAGTTTTAAAGTTGAAGCGGCAACACCCGTGCGCTTCACTCGCGTTTCGCCTCTCAATAGCATTGCTCTTATGTTTCTCTCTGACCTTTACCGGATGCTTTCTGACCAACGAGGCCGAGACTTTTTACGGGCGTGTGAATGTGCCTGCGACGCCGGAGTTTCGTTGGAGCGACGGCGGTTTGCCGCAGATTTTTGACCCTGCTTTCGCCGCCGCGCCGCCGGACACGGATGCCGTGCGCGCTTTGTTTGAAGGCTTGACGGATTACGATTCGCAAACGCTTGCGCCTGTGCCGGGCGTGGCGACGCGCTGGGAAGCTTCCGAAGATAAACGCGTTTGGACATTTCATTTGCGCGAGGATGCGCGCTGGTCAAATGGCGAGCGCGTGACGGCCAAAGATTTCGTGCGTTCGTGGCAGCGCACGCTCAGCCTCGGCAGCCGCGCTCCGCATGCGCGCCTGCTGGAAAATATCTACGGGGCAACGCCCGACGCGCCCCCTCCGGCGCAAGGCGATGCGGGCGCAGCCTCCGCTTCTCAAACAAACCGCGCTGAAGAGAAAAAAGGAAACGCGCGCGAAGCCGGAAAAGAAGCGAAGCCGGAAACTGCTGACATCAAATTCGGAGCAGAGGCCATCAGCGACACAGTCCTGCGCGTGCAGCTTCAACAGCCCGACGGGAATTTCCCCGCGCTGGTCGCGCATCCGATCTTTCGCCCTGTGCATGAGGTGCGCGAAGAGGATGGCATCACTGCCCTGGCACAGCCTGTCGTCTCCAACGGCGCTTTCAAATTAACTCAGGTGGCGAGTGATAGCGTGATTCTTGAGCGCGCCGCTCACTACTGGGACGCGCAGACTGTGAATCTCAACCGCGTCCGCTTTGTGGCGACCAGCAACGCCGAAGAGGCTCTGGAAAAATATCGGGCGGGCGAAGTTGATGCCGTCACCAACGCAGGGTTCGAGCCGCTGGCTCTGAAACTGCTTGCGCCGTACAGGGATTTCCGGCGCGCGACTTTCGGCGCGCTCACCTATTACAAATTCAATACGAACAATGCGCCCTTTAACGACGTGCGCGTGCGCGAGGCTCTGGCGATTGCCATTGACCGCGAGCGCATCAGCGAAGACGGAATGGACGGCGCAAGCGAGCCTGCGCGCACCTTCCTGCCTGCGCAACAGAACGCATCACAAGCCAACGGGACAAATTTATCCAACGCCATCTCGCTTGATATTGCGCGGGCGCAAAGGCTGCTGGCCGAGGCCGGATACCCGCAGGGACAAAACTTTCCGCGCGTCCGCTTGCTGGTCAACCGCAATGAGCAACAGCGGCAGATAGCTCAATCCATCGCCGTCATGTGGCGCAAATCGCTTGGCATCGAGACCGATGTGATTTTGAAAAACTGGGATGAGTATGAAGCGGCTGTGCTGGCCGGAGAATATGATGTCGTGCGCAAAGGTTTTGTCATGCAGACGATGGACGAGGCGGCAAACATGCGCGCGATGTTCGAGCCTGACACAGCCATCGAAGAGTCCGTGAGCGCAGGACTGTCGCTCGAAGATTCCACGCAGAAAGATATTGATGCGTCTAAGACAGGGCAGAAAAACGGGACAGGGAATTCGCCTGCGGAATCACTCGCGCGCGAGCCGGTTCTTTCCGAACGGGACGCGCTCAAAGAACTGCCTGCCATCCCCATTTACTTTGCTTCATCTTATGCGCTGGTCAAGCCGTTCGTCACGGGTTTCGATGCCAACCTGCTCGACGCGCCTTCGCTCAAACGGGTGAAGATTGATACCGGCTGGCAAGCGCCGAAAAAGAACAACGCCGTCTGGTTCAAAGTCGGCGAGTAACTACGATTTCCGAAATCTCGGAAAAAGCAACGCTGCGCGCCGCTTGAGGCATCGGTAAATTGTCATTTCTGAATGAGATGCATCTTGATTAGACAGGCTCTCGCGTGATACCTTGAGACCTAATACGCGTGGCTATTCTACTCTGGACACGCTTCCCCCGTCCGTAGCGTTATTTGAATACAATTTGTGTGTCCCTCCGGTCAGCTAAGAAAGAGGAGTGCTGCTATGTCAATGTTCCGTTCCAGCCAAATTCGCTTGGGCGTGGGGATTCTGGCGCTCGCGCTCGTGATTGCAGGATGCTCTGCTTCGGCCAAAAATCAGGTCTACTTCGGCAAGGTGACTCCGCCGAGCGATAATACGCTGCATTATGTTTCCGGTTCCGAGCCGGAATCGCTAGACCCGCAGATCGGCACAGACCAGCCCGAAGCGCGCATCTACATGTCCATCTTTGAAGGGCTGACGGAATACCATCCGAAAACGATGGAGGCGATTCCGGCCATCGCGGAACGTTGGGACGTAAACCACGACTCTTCCGAATTCGTCTTTCACCTGCGCAAGAACGCGCGCTGGTCAAACGGCGATCCCATCACGGCGCGCGATTTTGTTTACACTTTCCGTCGCGGTTTCTCGCCCAAACTCGCCTCTCGCAACGCCTATCTCGGTTATTACATTAAATATGCACAGGGCTACAACGAGGGCGGCGTGTTCGCGCGCGACCCGCGCACCGGCGAATTTCTGCTGGCGAAAGATTTTAAAGAGGATGCGCCTAAAGTTGAAGCGAATAAAGCTGAAGCTCCCGCTCCCGCGCCAACCGATGGCAAGACCAACGCTCCTGCTACTCAGCCCGCAGAGAAACAAAGCCCGGCTCCTGAAACCGAATTCAGTAAATTTATCAGATCGCCTGAGCGGTTAGTCCTGCCGAGCGATGAGAAAGATCGCAACAAGGCTCTTGAAGCCGACCCGAAATTGAAAGCGGCAGTCGCCGGTAAAGAGTTTGTCGAAGTCAAAGCCGAGGACGTTGGCATCGAAGCGGTTGATGATTACACAATCCGCGTGACGCTGACCCAGTCCGCGCCTTTCTTTCTCGGCGTGATAGCGCATCAGTTTTTCCGCGCCGTCCCGCAGAAAATTATCGAGCAACATCATGAAGCCTGGACGCAGCCGCAGAACATCGTGACCTGCGGGCCGTTCAAAGTCGAAACGTGGAAGCCGTATGACAAGCTCGTCATGGTGCGCGACCCGATGTACTGGGATGCCGCCAAAGTCAGGCTCGACCGCATCGCGTTTTATCCTTCGGATGACAATCCGACGACGATGAATATGTACAAGGCCGGACAGGTTGATGCGGTCTTGAATCACACAGTCCCGGCG
>JACMLC010000221.1 GCA_014379795.1 Pyrinomonadaceae bacterium | reverse complement strand
ACCTCGCTCGCAAGGCCGACGCGCTCAATCTTGCCGCCGCGAATAAGCACGACGCCGTCACGTATCGGCTGCCCCGCCATCGTGTACACGGTCTCGCCCCGCACTGCCACATCCTGCGCCGAAACCTGCACCCCACAAACAGCAAAGAATGCGAGAAGGAAGATGACACGAAAAACAGTTGGCAGTTGGCAGTTAGCAGTTGGCAGAAAAAAGTTTGTCATTTTCCTTCCTCCAAACTGTGATCGAAACAATCGAAGTCCAACATCTGATCGTGTCCCGCGCCGTAGCCGCCGACGGCGAAGAGGCGGTCTTCCGCGTTGTTGCGGTCAAAGACCCGCACGCCTTCGACATAAGTCTCAAGCACTTTGCTATACACGCTCAAAGGGTCGCCCGAAAGAATGATGAAGTCCGCGTCTTTGCCCGCTTCCAGCGTTCCTGTGCGATCCCCTAAATCAAGCATGCGTGCGCCCGCCATCGTCATCGCGTAGAGAGCTTTGTCGCGCGACATGCCTGCGCGCACGGCTATCGCGGCAGAGCGCAGGAAGAAGCGCGAGTCCGTGATGTAATCGTCCGTGTGAAACCCTACGAGCGCGCCTGTGCGCTCAAGCGCGGCTCCGGTTTGAAAAGAGACATCAACGGTTTCCAGCTTGCCGCCCGGGCTGTCTATGATAATGATCGAAGAGGGAGCTTTCGCTTGGTTGATTTCGTCAGCGACTTTCCATCCTTCCGAAACATGCTGTAAGACGATGCGAAAGCCGAACTCTTTCGAGAGCCTGAGGGCGGTCAGGATGTCGTCATGCCTGTGCGTGTGGAAATGCACGACGCGCTTGCCTTCGAGAGCTTCGACTAAGGCTTCGAGCGCGAGGTCGCGCGCGGGCAATTTGGTCGCATCGCCCTTCGCACGCCGAATTTTTTCGCGGTACTCCTGCGCTTTTAAGAGCTGTTCGCGCACAAGCGAGGCCGACTTGGCGCGCGTGCCGGGAAAGGGGCCGGACGAACCCGGGCGCAGAGGATTAGTCCCGTTCGCCATCTTCAATCCGCCAGCGATGTTGCCCTGCGCGTCTTTGATTAACAAATCGTCAACAATCTTTCCCTTGCGCAGTTTCAGATAAAGCGTCTGCCCGCTCGATAGAAGTGCAGAGCCGGGCATCACGTTGACGGTCGTGATGCCGCCCGCGCGTGCGCGCATCAATCCGGAATCGCGCACGTTGATCGAATCGAGGATGCGCGTCTCCGGCTGGATTGGCCCAGAGCCGTCACCGCCCGCGCCGCCGCCTATATGGCTGTGCGTGTCAACGAGTCCGGGCATGATGACCTTGCCGGACACGTCTACGGTCTGCGCATTGGCGGGAATGTTGGTCGTGCCACGGCTTCCGACGGCGACGATCTTGCCGCGCGAGACGACCAGCACGCCGTTCTGGATCGGCTGCCCGCTGACGGTGATGATCTGCGCGCCGACAAAAGCCTGCGGCCTTTCCTCCTGCGCTTTGAAAACAGGCGCGAGCGCGCACAGCAGCAGCGCACAACACGCGGCCAGCATGTATCTCATCTGCTTCTCCTCTGAAATGCGTTAATGGAATTGCCGCCGTGTAACATCTACGATGCCGCCGATTTCTGTCAAGGCTTCTGGCGCGCCGAACAATCCTGATTTATGATGTCAGCAATGGAGAACAAGATGGGAAAAGCAGGAGTCAGGAGTCAGGAGTCAGGAGTCAGAAGCAAGAAAGCTGTGAGCGGCAAGCTGCCGGTTGTTTGTTGCTTGCTTGTTGCCGCTTATTTTCTGATGCCTTCTATAGCTTATGCGCAGAAGACTGTGGACAGGATGGTGGCGACTGTTGACGGCGGAACGCGCGTAGACCTGATTACTTATTCAGACCTCATGTGGCAAATCGCTTTGCAGCCAAGCTCTCCGCTTGAAAACCCCGGTTCAGAGGAATTGAACCGCGCCTTGAACCTGCTTATCAACCAGCGCCTTATTCTTCAGGAAGCAGAGAAGCTCCCGGCGGTCGCGCCGTCTAATGAGGAAGTCAGGATTGCCAGCGAGGCTTTATCCAAACAGTTTCCCTCAACCGCTGAATTACAAAGACGCATGCAGCGCGTCGGCTTAAGCAGTGAACAGTTGCGCGAGATAGTGCGCCAGCGCGTGGTGATTAAAAAATATCTGGACTTTCGCTTTCGCTCCTTTGTCGTCATCACGCCGCAGCAGGTCGCGGATTATTACAAAGACGTGTACGTCCCGCGCTTTCGCCAGCAATCACCCGGACGCATCGTGCCCATGCTCGAAGAAGTGCGCGCCGAGCTGGAAGAAACGCTGGCTGAGAGCAAGATCGAGTCCGACATGGACGCCTTTATCCAGAGCGCACGCGAGCGCGCAGAGATCGTGATTTTGAGCCAAGTCTGACGCGAAGATATTAGATGCTGGATGTCAGATGTCAGTAACATCATGACTGACATCCAGCATCTGACATCTAACATCTGTTCCATGAAAAACTCCGATATGAACAACAGACCTCGCATTGGGCTGGCGCTCTCCGGCGGCGCAGCGCGCGGGATGGCGCACGTCGGCGTCTTGCGCGTCCTGCTGGAAAATAACATCCCCGTAGATTTCGTCGCAGGCACTTCAGCCGGAGCGTTGGTTGGCGGCGCGTTGTGCGCGGGAATGAAGCTCGAAGAAATTGAAGACATCAGTCGCCACATGCGCTGGCGCGACATGGGGCGGATGACCCTCTCGCGGCTCGGCGTCCAATCCAGCGCGCGGATGGAAGAGTTTATCCGCGCACGCTTTCCCACAAACAGATTCGAGGAGCTACAAATTCCTTTCGCAGCCGTCGCGACGGATTTGCACACAGGCTCTGCCGTCGTGATGAGCGGCGAAGGCGACGTTGCTTTCGCCATCCGCGCGAGCTGCTGCATTCCCGGCTGGTACGTTCCCGTGACGGATGAGAAGGGGCGGCAACTGGTTGACGGCGGGCTGGTCGCAGTCATCCCGACAGCGGCTGCACGCTCGCTCGGCGCAGACATCGTGATCGCGGTTGATGTCAATGCCGAAGGCGCAAAGTTTTTGGGGACGCCGCAATCGGCCATCGGCATCCTGCTTCAATCCATGATGGTCGTCCAGCGCACGGCCTCTGCGCATCAGTTGCAGGACGCAGATGTCGTCATCCGCCCGCGCGTCGGGCACATCCGCTGGGATGAAGTGGGACGCGCAGATGAACTGATCGCAGCAGGCGCAGAGGCCGCGCGCTCGACCATTGAAAGAATCAAACACCTCGCCGAGCCGCTGCCCGAACAGTCTGCGCGCTGGTATCAATTCCTGCGCCGCCGCCGCGAGCAGCAGCAGCCGGAAGACCGCCGCCGCCTTTCACCACTGCGTTAATCGTAAGCTTATAGAACATATTTCGTCGCTGTCGTTTAGAAAAAGCTGTACTGCAAGCAAACACATGATGCCTCTCTTGCCTTGCCTATGTGTGCCCGCCAACAGGCGTAAATAGCTTTTAATACATAGCTTACCTCTCATCATCCATGCCCCGAACCACTTCCGGCACATTCATTGCTCAAGCATCTTGCAGCCGACTCTCCCAAGTCAAAGACTAAAAGTTTGATAAAAGAGGGGAAAACTTGAGATGAAAGAGCTTGCTAATAACTTCGCGCAACTGGCGGCGATTATCATGATTCTGATTACGCTGGCGGTCTCGACGGCGGCCATTTCACAGTGGGCTGGCGGCGAAGCAGGCAGCGACGGGGCGAGTCCGGCGATTCAATCACAGATGGTTTCGGGACGCTAGAAGACAAGAATTTTCACTTGATTAGGAGTTTATTGAAAGAGCACGAAAAAATATTCTTGCTTTGAAGGCGCGCCCGGTCTTGTGACCTACGGGAGCCGTGCGCACGCGTAGGTCTAAGGTGCGCGAATGGCAATCGAAGTTACATCCATACAGGAGCGGCGTCATCGTCGCATCATCAAAAAGGCCGGACAGGTTTTCAAACACGGAGCGCACGCCGCGCGTTTACGCAAACGCCGTCTTATCATCCAGATAATCATCGCCGCCTTCGTTATTACCATCGGAACCGCAATTGCATTTCTCAGCTTATCTTACATTTCGTATTCAAAAATTGTTGACGCGCGACTTGCCAACGGATATTTGACGAGCCGCGCGGGAATCTATGCCGCGCCGCGCACCTTGCGTGTCGGGCAGACCTTGACGCGCGACGGCCTTGTCACATTGCTGCGCCGCGCAGGTTATATCGAATCCAGCGCGAGCGATGTCTGGAACGGAAGCTTTATCGCGCAGGAAGATTCGATTGAGATTCGCCCGCATCAAGCGGGAGCAAACACTCCGGCGAAAATCGTGCGCGTCGGCTTTAATAAAAAGAATCGCATCGCGGAATTGACGGGTGACGGGGCATCGCTCGAAGCTTACACGCTTGAGCCTGAAGTTTTGACCAACGATGCTTCGATGAAGACGGGACAGCGCGCCGCGCTCGCTTACAAAGACATTCCGCAGCCGCTCATGCAGGCTATCCTCTCAATTGAAGACAGGCGTTTCTTCGAGCATCGCGGCCTGGACCTGTTCGGCATCGGTCGCGCCATCCTGCGTAACGCGGGCGATAATGAGAGAGGGCAGGGCGGCTCGACCATCACACAGCAACTCGTCAAGAACACGTATCTCTCTCCCGAAAAAACTTTCCAGCGCAAGTACGCGGAAGCCATGCTCGCTTTCACGCTCGAACGCCGCCTGTCAAAGGAAGACATCTTCGCGCTTTATTGTAACGAGATTTACTTGGGACAGCGCGGCAGCATCGGCGTGCGCGGCGTGGCGCAGGCGGCGCACATCTTTTTTGGAAAAGAGTTGAAAGATTTAACGCTGTCGGAGAGCGCGACGATTGCGGGGATGATTCAAAGCCCCAGCCGCTACGCGCCGGATCGTCATGCTGAAGCAAGCATCGCGCGCCGTAATACTGTCTTGAGCGCGATGTTGCGAGACGGCGCGATTAACAAGGAGCAGGCGGATGCAGCGACCTCTGAACATCTTGCCGTCGCGCCATTGAAGGATGAAGGCGATGCTACAGCGCCTTACTTTATTGATTACGTCAATCGAGTGGTCGAAGCAAAGCTCGCTTCATCTAATCAGCAGGACGAGCGCGCCGTGCGAATCTACACAACGATTGATCTTGATTTGCAACAGCTTGCCGAAGCAGCCATCAAACAGCAGCTTGAGCGGCTGGATAAAACTTCTAAGAATCGAGATGCGAAGCCGCAGGCCGCGCTCGTCGCCATCGAGCCGCAGACGGGCAACGTGCTGGCGATGGTCGGAGGTCGCGGCTACGAAGAGTCGCAACTGAACCGCGCGACGGATGCTTTGCGCCAGCCCGGCTCTGTCTTCAAGCCTTTCGTCTATGCAGCGGCTCTCGAAACCGGACTCTCGCCCCTTACCATGTACGCGGACGCGCCGCAGGAATTTGTTTATGACAGGCATGCTAAGTATCGCCCGGCCAATTACGGCGGCGGCTATTCGATGCGCGATGTGACCTTGCGCACTGCGCTCGTCAAATCTCTGAACGTTGTGACGGTGGATGTAGCGATGCGTACAGGCTTAAAGCGCGTCGCGCGCTACGCACAGGACTTTGGCTTGCCGCGTTCCGAAGCTTACCCTTCGCTTGCGCTCGGCACGACCGAAGCGACGCCGCTCGCGCTCGCCTCTGCTTACACCGCTTTCGCCAACGCGGGCGTGCGCGCAGAACCGAATCCGATAGCGCGCATCACGGATGCTTCCGGCCTCAACCTCGTCAATGAAGAACCGCGCACGCGCAAAGTCGTAGACGCTTCGACCGCCTACATGATCACGGACATGCTCGCGGACGTGATAGATCACGGCACTGCCCGCGCGGCTCGCGGCGCGGTACGGCGGACAGCGATTGCGGGCAAGACCGGCACATCGCGCGATGGTTGGTTTGTCGGCTACACCCCGAATCTGGTCGTCGCCGTCTGGATAGGCTTTGACGACAACAAGCAGCTCGGCCTGACCGGAGCCGAAGCCGCGCTGCCTGCCTGGACACAGTTCGTCAAAGGCGCGGTCGAGCTGAGACCCGAACTCGGCGGCGAGAGTTTCGCGCCCCCCGCCGAAATCATCCATGTTGACATAGACCCCGAAACAGGTAGCCTCGCCTCCGCCAACTGCCCGCACCGCCAGCGCATCGCCATCACACGCAGGCTCGCCCCCAACGTCGAATGCTACATGCACGACGACTCTTCCTTAATCGCCGAATCAAACATCTATGATCTGCCCTATGCAGGAGACCAAACCGCATACATCCCCGAAGCTACGCCCGTAGAAACACACGCACCCACCCCGCGCGAGATAAGCAAAGAAGAGCTAAGAGACCTCGGCTCATCAAGCACACGCGTCGTCACAGACAGGCGCGGGCGCTCTGTTCTCGTCAACGACATGCGCGTCAAATCTAACAGATAAGTAAGCACCAATAGTCTGCCCCTCAAATATCAACACCGGTCAGAACAGCTTGAAATAGCAGCACTTGCAACATTTTGGGCAAGCGCGTCAAGACCCTTTCATCATCACTTCATTTCTGCTACATTCAGCACAGAGGTATGAAGACATGACTAACGACGAGATGGAGAGAGCTATTGAGTTCTTACTGAAGAGTCAGGCTAACTTTGAGGCACGGCAAACGAGTTTTGAGGCGCAGATTGCCCAGACCAACCAACATATGGAGTTGCTGGCACAGACGCATATGGAGTTTACACGATTCGCGCGAAGCTTTATGGAAGCCCAAAGCGAGCTTAATCAGTCTGTGCGGGAGACTTTGCGCTCATTAACGCTGGCGCAGGCTCGCACGGATGAGCGTATGAGTGATCTTGAGAGCCGCAGTTCTTAGCCCCAAAAATCTTTTCGCTTCGGAGACCCTTATGACAGACGACGAACGCCAGCGCATGATGGACTTTATTCTTCAGCAGCAGGCAAATTTCTCTATCAATATACAAAAGCTCGAAGAACGACAGGCTCAATTCTCTGTAGATATGGACTCACTCAGAGAATCACAGGCGCGGACAGATGAGACCGTGCAAGCTATAGCCACGCAGGTTCAATACATTGCCCGACAGCAGGAGCATCTTGACGAAGTGATGGCGGTGATGGCTGATTCCCAACAGCGTACCGATGAGCGTTTGAACGCGCTGATTGATATTGTGCAGGGTCGCAACGGGCAATCTTAGACACAAAACATTTTATGTTTACGCGACGGGCAGGGCTGCAAGGCTTTGCCCTTTTCTTATTCTGCCTTATCATCCAATCACCGAAGCCGAAACAGAAACACCAAGCGGCGATGTTTTGAGAAGAAAGGGCATAACGAATGAACGCGGCACAGTACACATACGAGGCCATGTGGTCGGAAGAAGATCGGGTCTTCATCGCCCGCGTCGCAGAGTTTCCATCCTTAGAGGCACGCGGCGACAGTCGCGGCAGCAGCCTCCGCGCCCTCCGCGCCGTCGTAGATTCCGTCGTCAAGGAGTTACACGAATCCAGCGAAGAGGTTCCCCAAAAAGCCGGCGCGAAGAAAGACTGACAGGCAGCCCGCTAAAGGCTAAAGCTTAGATACATTCAAAGGCGAGTAAGAAAGGTAAAAAGTGACCGAGGAAAGCAGAAATCCTCATATTAATGCTTTGCCTAGTTATCAAAAGGCTATCATTCCGCCTGAAAAACTTGAGAAGTATTTACTTAACCCAAAACATACTGCACATGTGTGGGGAAAAAGTAGCGGTAAAGATAAGGCTCTAGTATTCAAAAGCGCACTTGGTTTCGATCAGTCAAATTGGGAACTGCTAAGAGATAGGATTTTAGAAGAGTTACCTTATCATGAAGCACTTGTGGGAGAGGAAGATCAATACGGGAAGCGGTATAATGTAACCTTGCCAATAGAAGGAGCAAACGGCAATATAGTTAATGTCCTTACTGCATGGATAATTCGGCCTAAAGAAGATAGCCCTAGATTTGTAACTGCGAGATGCCTGAAGCCTTGAATTTGTGAGGATACTTTTATGTTGGTAAAGACTGATAAAAGAAAAGCCCATGAAGGCGACGTTGTTGAGTTGCTTGAAGACTATCCAAAATACAATCTTGCAAAAGGTCAGAGAGGAATTGTAATTACCGAATTTGATGAGCCAGCAGAAGCCTATGACCTAGAAATCGAAGACAAGAACGGTGATTTTCTCGGTTTCGCTTATTCAGTAAAACCAGAACACCTTGTTAATCTTTCAGGAGGCGCTATTGAAAGAGGACTAAAGCATTTAGAAACCGGGGACGTTTCAGCGGCAATGAATGAGTTTGAGTATGCCATCGAACTACGTCCCGGTCTTATAGAACCGATACATAACTTACTCGTATCCGGTTTTGCTAGTGTTGAAAACTGGGAGGGCGCTGTGTCTTGTCTACACTTATTGCTTGAACCAAATCCAGCTTACGAGCAGGTACGGGATAGTCTCGCCATTGCTTATCTTAATTGGGGGGTTCAAGTTGCAAAACAAGATAATATAGATCATGCCTTTTTCCTATTCTTACGTGCATCAGGCATCACTTCACAGACTGAAATAAATGAGCGTATTAGAGCAAACTTTGCCGCTAGTTACTATAAACTTGGAGTTCAAGCCTTTAGGACTGGTGATTTTCAAATGACTCGTCACCTGATGAGAATAGCCTGTTCATATTATCCAAGTGCAGCAGTCAGGAAGAATCTTGCTGTAGCTTGCATACGTGAAGCGCATTTCTGTATGGCTAATAATAAATTTGAAGAAGCTATTGATGCCTTTGTAGAGGCAGAGACCGTTGGCTTAGTTTCGCCAGATTTCATCAATGATTATGCTATATCTCTAGTGTTTGTTGGACGTTTAGATGATGCAAGAAGAGCATTTGAAAGAGCATTAGCTTTATCTCCTAATGATGCAATTATCGAGGCAAATCTCAATAGGCTTTTACACCAAGAAGCCGCAGAGTCTTTTGTTAAAGAAGAGAAGCGATATGACTTTGTTCCTGTTGAACTCGTAGCCCAACATATGCAAAATACTGCCACTGTATAATATTCTAAAAATGCTCTGTTGCTGCTTTGCTGCTACTTCCGCCTGTAACCCTATCTCAATCTCCACAACAGGTATGATTTCTCATCGGCACTATTCACGTGCGTTCGAGGATGACTTGGGCGATAGCGTGTTCGGTGGTGTGTGAGATGGAGAGATGTGCGGCGGTCGCGCGGGATTGCTGGTAAAGCTCAAGGACGCGCCCGTGAAATTGGAGGATGGGCGCGCCGGATTCGAGGGCGGAGATTTCGATGTCCTGCCATGCAATGCCGCCCGTCCAGCCTGTTTGGAAGGCTTTCAGGGTCGCTTCTTTGGCGGCGAAGCGTGCGGCATAATGTTGCGGGGCGACGACGCCGCGCGAATCGCAGTAGGCGCGCTCGGCTGCGGTAAAAACGCGCTCGGTAAAACGCGGCGTGCGCCTGAGGACTTCACGCACGCGGCGAACTTCGATAATGTCTATGCCGATGGAAATAATCACGGATGATGCAACGGAACTGTTGCGCGCAGGTTTTCACTGGCGCGAAAGTGGAGCGGTGCGCGCTCTGGTTTGCGCGCCGCTCGAACAAGTTGGATTCGCCAACGCTTTTTCCACGCGGCTCGGAGGCGTGAGCCGGATGCCGCAGGATGCGCTCAACCTCGCTGGCTTTAACGAAGACGAAGCCGAAAATATTTATGAGAACCGCCGCCGCTTTCTCAAGCTCTTT
>JACMLC010000025.1 GCA_014379795.1 Pyrinomonadaceae bacterium | reverse complement strand
TGGTGCTGGAATCGAATTTAATCAAGCAGCACAAACCGCGCTTCAACGTTCTGCTCAAAGACGACAAGCAATATCCGCATCTGAAGCTGACCATCAACGAGCCGTTTCCGCGCGTGATGATCACACGAAAAGTCCAGCGTGACGGCGCGCTCTACTTTGGCCCGTTTCTCCCTGCATCTCTGGCGCGGCGCACGATTGATCTTATCAACCGCACCTTTCAACTGCGCACTTGCGACATAGAGATTGACGGCAAGTTGCCGCGCCCGTGTCTTGAGTATCACATCAAACGCTGCTTGGGGCCGTGCGTCAAAGGGCTTTGCACGCCCGCAGAATATCAGGAGTCCGTGCGCGACGTGCGCTTGCTGCTCGAAGGCAAAAATAGAGAGCTGGCCGACCAGCTCGAATCGCGCATGACCGAGGCGTCGGAAGCGATGCGCTTTGAGATGGCCGCACGGTATCGTGACCTTCGTAAAACTGTGCTGGCGATTGCGGAGCAGCAGAAGATGGCTACCTCGCCGGACAGGGACGTGGACATCTTCGGCTATTACCGCGAAGGCGCGCGGCTCGCTTTGCAGCTCTTCACGATGCGCGAGGGCAAGGTCGTCGGGCGGCGCGAATTTTTCTGGGAGGATTTGCCGGAAGAGGATTTCGACCCGTCCACGTTTTTGAGCGAAGTGCTGGCGCAATATTATTCGACCGACTATGTGCCGCGCGAGATACATGTGCCTGTGGATTTCGCTGACCGCGAAGTTTTAGAGAAAGCTTTGACTGAAAGACGCGGTCGCCGTGTCCACATTCTTGATCCGCAGCGAGGCCAAAAGCGCGAGATGATAGACCTCGTCGAGAAGAATGCCAAGCTCGCTTTTGAGCAACGCTTTCGCGTTTTAAAGCCCGACATGGAACGCGTGCTCGAAGAGATGCAGGAGGTTTTAGAGCTGCCGCGTTTTCCGGCTCGCATCGAATCCTTTGACATCTCGCACATACAGGGCGCGGAGAATGTCGCGGGCATGGTCGTCTGCGAAAACGGCAAGATGAACCGCGCAGAGTATCGCAAGTTTCGCATCAAGACGGTCGAGGGCGCGAACGATACGGCTTCGATGCGCGAGGCAGTCTTTCGCCGCTATCGCCGCCAGCTTGATGAACAAAAGCCTTTGCCGGATTTGGTGATGATTGACGGCGGCAAAGGGCAATTGAGCGCGGCTGCGGATGCGATGCGCGAGCTTGATCTCGAAGCCGTGCCGATGATCGCTGTGGTCAAGCCGCCGCGTCGTCATAACGACATTTCGCACCTGCTCGTCAAGGGCCGCGAGCATGAGCCTGTCTTTCTAGACTCGCATTCGCCCGTCTTGCGACTGATGCAGTTGATTCGTGACGAGACGCACCGCACTGCTGTCTCTTATCATCGCAAGCGGAGAGAGCTAAGGGACTTTACTTCCGAACTGACGGCGATTCCGGGCGTGGGCGAAAAACGCAAAACCAGATTGCTGCGAAACTTCGGCTCCATTCAACGCGTCGCGTCCGCTTCCGTAGCGGAGTTGTCTCCCTTCATCGGGCGCAAGACGGCTGAAGAAGTGGTCGAGCATTTCACACGGCAACGCGCGCTCGCCGGAGGCGGCGATGCGGGAGCAGAGACAGGGCAGGCAGGCGAGCCAATGCTTGAGAGTGATGCTGTCTTAGAGCTTGAGCCAATCGAGACGGGCTTAGTTGACCCGGAAGGCGAGGCCGAAGATTTACAACCGATTCGCTCCGTAGATCACAATGGC
>JACMLC010000024.1 GCA_014379795.1 Pyrinomonadaceae bacterium | reverse complement strand
CGCATCCTGCGAGGGTTTGAGAACAGGGGATAGGGTTTAGGGTGTAGGGTGTAGTGAAAAGATTTTGGCTGTTCTACACCCTACACCCTATCCCCTACACCCTTCCTTTAAGATGAGCAGCGAGACAGCACAAGTCAGGCCAAGTGAAGAGCTAGACCTTGATGCGCTCAGCGCATATTTGCGCGCGGCTCTGCCAAGTTCTGCGACGAATGATGAAGGCGATGCTAAATCGCGGCTTGAAGTGCGGCAATTTCCGGGCGGGCATTCAAACCTGACTTACCTGATTCGTTTTAATGGAGATGAATTTGTCTTGCGGCGGCCTCCCATGGGGCCGGTCGCGCCGACCGCGCACGACATGCCGCGCGAGTATAAGCTCTTGAATGCAGTGCATCCGTCTTTTCCGCTCGCACCGAAACCCGTTCTGCTTTGCGAAGACGCAAGCGTGGTCGGCGCGCCGTTTTATTTGATGGAGCGTAAGCGGGGCTTGATCGTGCGTCATCGAGTGCCGCCGGAAATCGGCGATGATGTGAACATGCGAAGGCGCGTCAGCGAATCGGTCGTGGATACGCTGGTCGCGCTGCATGCGGTTGACATACATGCGACGGGCATCGTGCAGATAGGCAAACCGCTTGGATTCGTCGCGCGGCAGGTGCGCGGCTGGACGGAACGCTGGCAACGCTCTAAGACGAGCGAAGTTCCTGAGATGGAAGCCGTCTCGCGCTGGCTCAACGAGAGAATTCCCGTTGAGACGGATGTAACGGCTGCTACGCTCGTGCATAATGACTTTAAACTGGATAACGTGATGCTTGAGCGCGAAGACCCGGCGCGTGTGGTGGCCGTGCTTGACTGGGAGATGTGCACGGTCGGCGACCCGCTCATTGATGTCGGCCTGTTCATCTGCTACTGGACATTGAAGGATGAAGAGGAAAATTCGGGGGAATCTTTGAGCGCCGTCACGCACGGTGAAGGGTGGATGACGCGCGGGGAAATTATTGAGCGATACGCACAAAAAACGGGGCGCGATCTTTCGCATATAAAATTTTATGAGACGTTCGCTCTCTTCAAAGTCGCGGTCATACTGCAACAGATTTACTTTCGCTTTGCGCGCGGGCAGACGCGCGACGAGCGTTTCAAGAGCTTTGACCGCCGCGTGCTTAATCTCGCACGCGCCGCGCATGAGCTGAGCAGGCATTCAAATATTTAACTCTAGCCACAGAGGACACAGAGGACACAGAGGTTAAAGAAGACTTCAAATTTGAGATTGCTAGTATTTTGAGATTCCTCTGTGCTCTCTGTGTCCTCTGTGGCTAATTATTAGATGAGCCAGAGACCGCATATCGTAATACAGAGATACGATTCGTTGCCTTCGACCAACACTGAGGCTGCGCGGCAGGCTGCGCTCGGCGTACCCGAAGGACTGTGCATCGTGGCGCGCGAGCAGACAGAGGGGCGCGGTCGCAGAGCGCGTGTGTGGGTGTCGCAGGCGGACGCAGGGCTATACTTCAGCATCGTGCTGCGCCCGCGTGTGGAGACTCGCGCGTGGCCGCTGATAACTTTAATGGCTGCGCTCGCGGTCGCGGATGCTCTCTCAGAGACGTGCGGGCTTGAGACGGACATCAAGTGGCCTAATGATATTTATGCAGGCGGGCGGAAAGTTTGCGGCATTCTGGCGGAGACTGTGGAGACAGAGCTTGGGCGCGGGGCGGTCGTCGGCATCGGGATTAATTTGAAGCGGGGCGCGTTTCCACCTGAGCTGCGAGACGTTGCTACATCGGTTGAAGAAGAACTGGGAAGCGCGCCGGATTTGGAAGCGTTGCTGCGCTCTCTGACAAGCTCAATCGCGCAGCATTACGATGCTTTGCATCAAGCGACGGGCGCGGAAGAATTGTTGAGAGAATGGTCTCGCCGCTCAAGCTATGCCGTTGGAATGCGCGTGCGCGTGGCTCTGGAAAATGAGACCCTCACGGGCACGACGCGCGGGCTTGCGAGCGACGGCGCTTTGCGTGTAGAAACGGACGCGGGCGAAATCAGGCTGGTGCGCGCCGGAGATGTCACGGCTCTGCGACCCGTCAAAGAATAGCCACAGAGACACAGAGACACAGAGATATAGAAAAAGCTAAAATAAGGTTTACATGGTTCTATTGCTTTTGTCTTGCTCCGTGTCTCTGTGTCTCTGTGGCTGATTTTTAATTCTCGTTCTAATGTTTAGTAGATGAATCGAACAGGCAAGCGGATTGTGTTGACGACTTTTGGCTCGTTCGGCGACGTGCATCCGTATATGGCTCTCGCGCTGGAATTGAACGCGCGCGGGCACACGGCTGTGATTGCGACCAGCGAGATTTATCGTGAGAAGATCGAAGGCGCTGGAATCGAGTTTCACAGCGTGCGCCCGGACATACAGGGGCCTGAAGACCCCGCAACGGAAGAGCTGCTGCGAAAGATTATGAACCCGCAATCGGGCGCGGAGTTTCTGTTCAAAGAGATGATTGCGCCCCACCTGCGAGACGCTTACGATGATTTGATGCAGGCAGTGGTGGGAGCGGATTTGCTCGTCACGCATGTCATTACTTTTTCTGCGACGATAGTAGCGCAACAAACAGGGATGCCCTGGGTTTCGTCCGTGCTGGCTCCTGTTTCTCTGTGGTCTGCGCATGACCCACTGGTTCCGCCGAACGCGCCATGGATTGCTCCGCTCTTGCGGGCTGCCGGAGTCAGAGTTAATCGAGCGTTTCTATCAGTGGTCAGGAAATGGACGAACTCATGGATGGAGCCTGTCTACAAACTGCGAGGGGAGCTTGGCTTGCCGAGGGGCGCACATCCTCTGTTCGACGGACAGCATTCGCCCGCGCTCGTCCTCGCTTTGTTCTCCGAAGTGTTAGGAGCAAAACAACCCGACTGGCCGCCGCAGACTGTCGTGACGGGTTTCGCTTTTTATGACAAGAAGGACGAGACGCCCATCTCGCCTGAGCTTTTGAAATTCTTGGATGCGGGAAAGCCGCCCATCGTCTTCACTTTGGGATCGTCCGCGGTCTTTGTCGCGGGTGATTTTTTTCATGAGAGCATTGCCGCTGCCAGAGAGTTGGGCGAGCGCGCCGTGCTGCTCATCGGCGATGCGCGCAACATGCCGCGAGAGCCTTTGCCCGAAGGCATCGTCGCGTTTGATTATGCGCCGTATGGCGAAGTGTTGCCGCGCGCCAGCGTCATCGTTCATCAGGGCGGCGTCAGCACGACCGCGCAAGCCCTCCGCGCCGGACGCCCGCAACTCGTGATGCCTTATAATCACGACCAGCCCGATAACGCCGCGCGCATCGCACGCCTCGGCGTCGGGCGCACGCTCACGCGCAACAGCTACAAGCGAGCGCGCGTCGTCCGCGAATTGAAAGAGTTGTTAGAGAATCCAGCTTACGCACAGCGCGCCGCAGAGGTCGGAGCAAAGATTCGGAGCGAGAACGGAGCGCGCACGGCTTGCGAGGCCATAGAGGAAAGGATGAAAAGCAAGGATGAAGGATGAAGGCGGAAGGATGAAGGAAAAGCTATGGAAGATGAGCGACTCAAGCTTGAATAGCATGCCTTTCATCCTTCATCCTTCATCCTTCATCCTTCCAAAGCCATGCTTCTAGTCATTGATGTCGGCAACACGAATACTTCGCTCGGCGTGTACGAGGGCGAGCGGCTGGTCAACCACTGGCGCTTGACGAGCGCGCGTGCGCGGACGACGGACGAGTACGGCGTGCATGCGCGAAATCTTTTCTCGCTGGCGGGAATTGATTTTCAAGCCATCACGGGCGTCTGCATCGCTTCGGTCGTGCCGCCGCTCAACTTTGCGCTCAAGCGCATGGCCGAAGTTTATTTCAATCGCACGCCGCTCTTTATAGACCACACGACAGAGACGGGCGTGCCTGTGCTTTACGACCCGCCTTCGGATGTCGGCGCGGACAGGATTGTTGATGCGGTGGCTGCTATACACAAGTACGGCGCGCCGTGCATCATCGTGGATTTCGGGACGGCGATGACCTTTGACGCCATCAACGAGCGCGGCGAATATCTGGGCGGAGTCATCACTCCCGGCATCAACATCTCTGCGGACGCGCTCTTTGAACGCGCAGCGCGTCTGCCGCGCGTCGAGATCAAACGCCCCGCGACCGTCATAGGCACTTCAACCGTCGGTTCCATGCAGTCTGGACTTTATTACGGTTACGCAGGGCTGGTTGACGGCATCCTGAAGCGGATGCTGGCTGAGCTAAACGGCGAGCCGCACGTCATCGCCACGGGCGGCCTCGCGCCGCTCATCGCCACCGGCTCGGAATTGATTCAAACGGTTGACGACACGCTCACGCTTGAAGGCATGAGGATAATTTACGAAAGAACAAAACGTCCCAAGTCCCAAGTCCCAAGCCCTAAGTCATAGATCATTTATACTGTCGCTGGAGCTTTAAACTTGAGACTTGGGACTTGGGACTTGGGACTTGAACTACTTTAACTATTTCACCGAAATCGAAGACACGTTCATTCGCAGGCGCGGCAAGCATCTGTTGCTAAGCCCGATGGACTGGGCTTTGATAGAGAGCTGGAAAGCGTCCGGCGTGCCGCTGCATATCGCTTTGCGCGGCATCGAGCGCGCGTTCGATTCGCATGAGGCGAAGCCGCGTAAGCGCAGCGTCAAAACTTTGATGTACTGCCATGAAGAGGTCGAAGCGCAGTATGAAGAATGGCTCGAATCGCAGGTCGGCGCAGTGGGAGCGGAAGAAGGGAACGGAGATTTTACTGTTGAGAAGGATGCTAAAGAGGATGAGGCACGCCTGCCGTTTTCGCGCGTGGTGATTGAAGAGCATTTGGCACAGGCGCGCGACGCTCTCGAACGGATTTGCGTTGAGCGGCAAAGAACCGGCTCGGACGATTTTTGCGAGACGCTCACGCGCGCCGCGTCGCGCCTCGGAAAGCTCGAAAAAGATTTCGCAGGGGCTGCGCGTCCCGACGCCGAAAGGCTCGAAGAGTCGCTGGCGAAGCTCGAAAAAATGCTGGATGAAGCTCTGCTTGCCAGTCTCTCTCCCGAAGAGCTTTCTGCTGCGCGCAAGGAAACCGAAGCGCAGCTTGAATCTTATCGCAGCCGGATGGAGGCAGCTACCTACAGGCAAACATTTGATAACCTGTTGCTCAAGCGGTTGCGTGAACAGAAAAGCATGCCGCGTCTCAGCCTCTTTTACCTGTAATCAAAAAATGAGAAAGCAATCTCGCAGGCGTGTGGAACAGCGCAGTTCGCCAAGCGAAGCAAAGCCCACACTTGAAGTTTTAATCGAGCGCATTTTGCCGGGGGGCGCGGGCTTGGCGCATGCCGGCGGGCAGACAATTCTGGTCGGGCTGG
>JACMLC010000220.1 GCA_014379795.1 Pyrinomonadaceae bacterium | reverse complement strand
TCGGCGGCGCGGCCTCCGAGGAGCATCGCGATCTGGTCTTCGAGATACTCTTTCTTTTTCATCAGGCGGTCGCGTTCGGGCAAAGACTGCGTGACGCCGAGAGCGCGCCCGCGCGGCAGAATAGATACTTTGTGAATCGGGTCGCCATGCTTGACGCCGAGACCGACCGCAACGTGTCCCGCTTCATGCACGGCTGTCGCGTAACGCTCCTCTTCATCCATCATAAAGCCGTGCCGCTCCGCGCCCATCAAAATCTTATCGCGCGCGTATTCGACATGTTTGCGGGCAATCGCTTCGGCATTATCACGCGTCGCGGCAATCGCCGCTTCGTTGAGTAAGTTCGCTAGGTCAGCGCCGGAAAATCCCGGCGTGCCGCGTGCAATCCATCCCAAGTCAAGCCCTGTTTCCAGAGCGAGACCGCGCGCGTGGACTTTCAAAATCTCTTCGCGCCCGCGTGCATCCGCCAAGTTGACGGTAATCTCGCGGTCAAAGCGCCCGGGTCTGGTCAATGCGCTGTCCAGAATGTCCGGTCGGTTGGTGGAGGCTATGACCACGACGCCCGCAAGCTGGTCGAAGCCATCCATCTCGACGAGCAGTTGATTGAGCGTCTGATCCTGATCGGCGGAGGCGGAATCGTTGCCGCGCCCGCGCTGGCGACCGAGCGCGTCAATCTCGTCTATGAAAATAAGGCAGGGCGAAAGCTTGCGCGCTTCGGCGAAGAGGCGACGCACGCGCGCGGCTCCGAGACCTGCAAATTTTTCCTGAAAGCTTGAGCCTGAAACTGAGAGGAAAGGCACACCGGCTTCATTCGCAGCCGCGCGCGCAAGCATCGTCTTGCCCGTTCCCGGAGGGCCTGACAGCAGAATCCCGCGCGGGGCACGCCCACCGAGCCGCCCGAACTTGAGCGGGTCGCGCAAAAACTCTATCGTCTCTTCCAGCTCTTGCTTGGCCTCGTCAACTCCCTGCACATGCGCGAAAGAAATTGTTTGAGAGCCGTTTCCGTCCTTCACCGTAAAATTGCCGCCGCGCCCGCCCATGCTCGCATAGACGCGCCATCCTATAAACGCGAACGCCGCGAGGGTCAGAATCGGAATCAGCCAGTTCATAGCCATCGTCAGAGGGCTGGGACGTAAAGAGCTGAATTCCACAGGGACGTTGCTCTTGGCAAAGACGGCTATAATTTCCTGTTGCGCGTTTTCATTCGTCACGACTGCCTGAGAGATAACGCCGTTGCTTCCGGTCACGGTCAACTGCTCGCCTTCAATTTTCAGCGAGACCGCCCCTCCAGATTCTCCAAGCGTGCGAAGCTGTGTGTAGTTAATTTTCTGCACGACTGGCTGCTGCCGGTTATAAATGATAGAGATGCTGGCAAAGACCAGCAGCAGGAGCAAGCCGGAGGCAAGAATGACGGTTGTTTTCTGAGAACGGAGGGTTAATCGAGGCAAAGGGGATGGCATAAATTTCTCCTGCGCGCGAGCGGCTCAAAATCAGCTTGGGGGCTGCCGCTCATTACCTTTTAAATTAATTTCTCTGACAAAGACTCTTGTGTCTTGAAAATGTTAAAGCTTTATGGAACAGCTACGGAGGGAGCATCTCGCACCTTCGTCTTGTGGCGTGGTTCCCAAGTGCAGTTTGTGAGCGCGCTCGCCAACAGGCCGGGTGCGAGCGGCGTAAGATACTTTACCAATTCCACGCCGCAGAAGTCCAGCCCTAATACTGCTTTTCCGCATTCCTGATGTAAAGAAAGACCGGTATCAATATCAAAACACGGCCAACTTTTACTTCCGATGTTTTAAGACAGGCGACGGTTGCCGTTTTGCTGCATGCAGTTAAAGCTTCTGTGGTGATTGCCCTGATTTCAGACACCACAGGTGGTAGCGGGCTGCTATAATTTAATACAAAGATGTGGCTAAAACCTGACCGGCTAAGAGGGTTTTCCCTTCAATTATTTTGGTAAGCCCTTTTAAGAAAAGGCTTTGTAGCGATAGACCGGATTGTCATGATTGATTGGCACAGACATTGCTCCTTTGTTTGGCAGGCGGGTTCAAACAGAACCGGAAAAAGATTAGGTATAAAAAAACAGGGACGCTCAAAAAAGGAGAAGGCAAATCATGTTGTGGACAATTTTGGTGGTACTTTTGGTCTTGTGGTTAATCGGCGCTATCGGTGGTATTGGTGGTAGTTTGATTCACCTCCTGCTGGTCGTCGCGCTTATCGTTCTGGTCATCAACCTCTTGACAGGTCGTCGAACGGTTTAAGCGAAACCTTCAGGCACAGGCTACAATTTCTCGAAAGTTGAAAAGAGTCGCACGGTCTTCGGACCCGGCGACTCTTTCGTTTTTACTGCACGTCAACCAGCCGCGTTTGCAGCGGACTCGTGATTCTCCCGACCGGATAGAGGTTAAGATATTTGTCCCAGTACGGCGACCGCATGTAGAAAAATCGCAATCGCTCGCTGGCGCTGGCGGCGAATTTCGGGTCGTTTGCCACGCGCTGCTCGAATTCACGTCTCAAGTTTTCATCCTTTGCCATCATCTCGCGCGCCAGTTTTTCCATCACGTAATCTTCCGCGTATTCCTTCTCTTCAAAAATCGCGTTGAAGAATCCCCAAGCGACAAAAGAATCCGGCGCATCCGGTTCGAGCAAGTGAAGAGCGACACGCGCGGCTGGCTGTGCCATCGGCACGACGACAGAGCCAGCCGGAAAAATTCTCTGCTCGCGCACAGACGCGGTTTTGTAAGAAGGCATGACGCGGCCTTCAAATGACGACGCAGCCCATTTAACTTCGCTGAAGCGATAGCTTTCAACTTCTATCGTCGCAGGCTCTGTGAGCTTTTGCAGGCGCAGCCCGTGCGCTTTGAGAACTTCGATTGCGTCGTGCCACTGCGGAGGGACGATGTAAAAGAGCGGCGTCGAGACGCTCTTGGTCGTTCGCGTTTCATCATAGAGCGGCACGGTCAAATCCAGAGGCTTCGTGCCATAGACGACGCGCACTGCTCCTGACACCTCGCTCAGCTCGCTGCGAGACTCCACAGCCTTAAGCTGAAACGGCCTTGACTGATCGGTCAGTTCTAACCTGAGCGGATATTTTTGCGCGGGATTGTATGAGCGTCCGTCCGCGACGGTTTGCTCATCTGCCAGACGCACGGCGCGCAGCAAGCTTTGCGGGTCGCGGTTGACTTCTTCGAGCGCGTGGCGCAAGAGGTCGTATGTGCCTTTCACGCGCGAGCGAAAATCCTTGAGCATGTGCGTTTCTATAAGCAGGCCGGGACGATTTCTGAGCGGCGTATAGCCCGTCGCAAATCGCGGCGTCGCGATAAAGCTATTGATGCCCTGCGGAAAATCCCTGTTGTCACGAAACACCGGGTAAGGCGAAAGCAGATTTCCATCTGCTTCGGTCGCGGGAATTATTTTTCCTTCAAACGCGCCCTTCATCCACTCTCGGATAGAGACCGGAGCATTATCGTGATGCTCGTATTGATAAGTCACGTTGTAGCGAAAGTCTGCTCCGTCCGTGACATGACAATCAAGAAACAGGTCTGGATTCCAGCGCGTCCACAGCTTGAGCCATGCGCGCGTCTCAGGCGTATCCGCCTTCATGTAGTCGCGGTTCAAATTAAGATTGGTCGTCGTCCCGCGCCAGCCCGATTCCGCCGGGCCATTTTGATTAATCCGCGTGTAGGCATGAAAACGCTCGTGCCCGTCCGCGTTGTAGATCGGGATAAAGAGCAGCACGACGCGCTCAAGCAAACCGGGACGGGTTTTGGTAATCGCCATGTCGCGCAGCAAAGCGAGGCCAGCATCTTTGCCGTCCGGCTCGCCCGCGTGTATGCAAGCCTGTATCAGCACGACGGCTTTCCCGGCCTTGCGCGCAGCCTCCGGCGTAAAATCTTCGCCCGTCGCCGCAACCAATAGCGGGAGCGAGCGGCCTTCCCCGCTCTGCCCGAACGTCGTCAGGCGAATGAGCGG
>JACMLC010000219.1 GCA_014379795.1 Pyrinomonadaceae bacterium | reverse complement strand
CAAAGTTGGAGCTAACGGCGTGGGAGGAGAAAGGGCAAGATTGATGAAAGTTGAAAACGCCGTTACATCATCGGTCGAAATCAACTCACTCGGTACACACCGTTTTCTGGATGAGTTCGCTCTCGCCTATCATCGTGCGGTGGCCGAGCGGTTGCGCCGTGAGCCACAGACTGTTATCAGCCATGCCCGGCAAAATCTTAATCGCTGGATAGAATCCGCAACGTTTGGAGATGGCGAAGTGCAGACCCTTGAAGAGTGGCAAGGAATTCTTAATGGCTCAGATGTAGATAGGCTGATTGAAATCATCACTGATACTTCCGACGAAGGTCAGCGCCTGCGCTCGTCTTCACCTTTCGTCGGCACGCTGTCACCTGAAAAACGAATGGAGATACTTGCGGACTGTGAACAAAGAGCAACTGCTTGATCTGACCGAGCGCGTCAAACAGGTCGCAGGCGTTGACGTGCCCCTCATCGTCGGCTCGCAGTCGCTCTATGCAATCACCTCACAAGTACCCGAGAGTGTCAAAAGGTCGGTCGAGTGCGACTTTCTATTATTAGCCAAGGGGCCTCCAGCCTTTAGAGCTGTCATCGAGCAGATTGGCTTCGCCAGCAGTTTCCAAGAGACACATGGTTATTACGCCGATGCGGTCGGCCTTGCGACCGTGGTGCTTCCTACTGGCTGGCAGGAGCGTCTTGTGCCTTTATCGGATGAAACTGGCAATTTGCAAGCTTACTGCCTCGAAGTTCACGACACCTGTGTCAGTAAACTGATGGCCGGAAGAGAAAAAGATTTCGCATTCATCAAAGAGCTATTAGATCGTGGCTTAGTTGACATGGAGGCTCTAATTGCGCGTGCTGAACTAATCAGAGATATGCCTCAGAGTAATGCTTTACCGCCACGGCTAGAGGGACTGGAGATTTATCTGAAAGCGGCCCGCTCCACTTTGGATTTGCGCGCTCTTCGACAACTGATCACACGACTGCGTCCTTAACATCTCTGACTTAGAGCGGTTTTAAGAAGATAAAGGGCTAACCATCTATCACCGCTTGGATTATTTAATATCATATCTCTGGCTCTTTTTTCCGCTTGAGGCCAGCTGCTGCTGGATTGTTACTCATAGGCTGTGCGGTTCCTTCTATCAGTAGCCATGCGAAAAGTCCGCTCACGAGTGCAAGTCCCGCAGCTATCAAGATAACAACGCGGAAACCGCTGACGAACGATTCTTCGATGGCACGTTTGACCTCTAGTTTCGTCTCGTCCTGTAACTGCTCCGGAAGAGAGATTGCGGCAAGGCTGCTCGTCTGCGCTTTGAGTGCGACGCGAGTTTCCGTTGGAAGTTCAAGGGGTTGAAGCTTGGCGTCAAAATTTCGTGCGAAGCTTGCTGTCATGACGATTCCGAATACTGCAATCGAGATTAATCCGGCAGTCCGCGAGACAGCATTGTTGATGCCTGATGCGATGCCTGCGTGTCGCTCTTCGACCGCGCCCATGACTGTGGTCGTCAAAGGCGCGACGCTCGCCGCCATGCCGAGGCTCATCACCAACACCGCCGGGAAAAAGCTCGTCCAGTAACTTCCAGCTCCCGCGCCGGGTAGCATAAACAGAGCGAATCCCGCGCTCGTGATTATTGGGCCAACGACGAGCGGCAACTTCGCGCCGTACCGCTGGACCAGCCCGCCCGCCCAGCGCGACAAGAGGAACATCGTGAGCACAAACGGAAGCAGCGCCGCCCCCGCTTGCGTCGCCGAATAGCCCTGCACTTGAATCAGGTTAAAGGGCAGAAAGAACATCAACCCGCTCAGAGCTGCGTAGAGAAAGAGCGTCAGAAGATTTGCCCCCGCGAAAGTCTTCGAGCGGAAGAGAGCGAGCGGCATCATCGCCCGCGTCCCGCGTTTGCGCTCGACGAAGACGTATAAGCTAAGCAGCACAACGCCCGCCGCAAGGCTCACAATGACACGCGTGTCTGCGAAGCCGCGCCCGCCCGCTTCGACCAGCCCGTAGACAACGCCGCCCAGTCCCAGTGTCGCCGCCGCCGCTCCGAGAATGTCCACGCGCGCTCCCGCATTCTCATCGCGGCTTTCCGGCACGCGCCACCAGGTGATAGCGAGCACCACAGCCGCAATCGGCAGGTTGATAAAAAATATCCATCGCCACGAAACATTCTCGACGAGCCAGCCGCCGAGGACTGGCCCGATGCCCGCAGAGATGGCCGTAAAGCCAGACCATGTGCCGATGGCCTTTCCCCTGTCCTGTTTGGAAAATGAGGCGCTGATGATGGCAAGGCTTCCGGGGACGAGCATCGCTGCGCCGATGCCCTGAAAGGCTCGCGCGGCGATGAGCTGTCCGGCGCTCTGTGCCATGCCGCAACCGGCGGAGGCTATCGCGAAGAACAGGAGACCCATTGAGAAGATGCGCTTTCTTCCCAGACGATCGCCCAGGGAGCCGCCGACCAGAATCAGCGCGGAGAGCATCAACGAGTAAGACTCTACGATCCACTGCGCTCCCGTAATGTCTGTGCCCAGCTCACGTTGAAGCACTGGCAGTGCGACGTTGACGACCGTGCTGTCTATGAAAGTAATGCTCGACCCGAGGATGGTTGCCGCCAGCACCCATGGCGCAGCCCGTTCGGAGCATGGCGCTTCTGCCGCTCCGGCTCGCATTACGGCCTCATCACATGGAGCTTTTATAATTGTCGTCAGACTCCTCCTCCCGTGATTGGCAATTTCAACCGTCTGTTCCAATGATATTACAAGCGTAGCTTGGTCATTCCTAAACGGAAATTCCGCAGGCGATCAAGCCAGCCAGTTCGTTCATGAGAGTCAACTTTAAGAGTTGCTCCAGCCTCTGTAACTGCCATCAGCAGGTCCTCAAGACTATGTATCCGGCTCAGTCGCACGCCGTT
>JACMLC010000218.1 GCA_014379795.1 Pyrinomonadaceae bacterium | reverse complement strand
TCCCGTGCTGCCGTTCGACTTGCATGTGTAAGGCATGCCGCCAGCGTTCAATCTGAGCCAGGATCAAACTCTTCAGTTTAATACCTGTTTAACTCTCGCTTGACGTCCTGCAATCTCCTAAGAGACCACAGACTTTTACTTCATCAGTGCGAGTTACTTCATCTTTTTGCGTTTATCCGTCCGAAAACGGATCACTCAAGACCAAGAACCCACACCTATCGATTGTCTGGTTTTTAAAGAGCGTGTTGCTTGGTTGCGGGGACAGGATTTGAACCTGTGACCTTCGGGTTATGAGCCCGACGAGCTGCCAGACTGCTCCACCCCGCGTCCGTGAAGAGGAAGGATTTTAGCAAACATCCACCTGCTTCGTCAATACAATCTCGCACACTTTTTGCTTACTCACTTCCGAAGAAGCTCGCTGCAGTGCGAGGGGGCGAACTATAGCAAACTGCGATTCACCCCGTCAAGCTTTACTTAATTTGACCACTGTCTTGCGACCATATGATCGGTACCACACTTAGAGAACCTCGAAAACTGCAGAAGTTCCAACTACCGCTTCCAATTACACGGGGAAGAAAAAGGGTTAGATCGTCTGATCTAACCCTTCAAACTCTACACCAATATTCTGGCGCGCCCGGAGCGATTCGAACGCCCGACCCCTTGGTTCGTAGCCAAGTACTCTATCCAGCTGAGCTACGGGCGCCTGTGTTTTTGAAGACCCGAATTATACGTAGGCGCGCAGATCTGGGCAAGCGCTTTTGGGATCTTTTTTCAAAATAATTAAGCCGACCCACTGCAAACGCCTGCAGCCTCTACGATTGTGTCTGAATCACCTTACCTGGATTCATCAGCCCCTGCGGATCGAGCGCCCGTTTGACGGCGCGCATCATCGCCATTTCAACCGGGCTCTTGTAACGCAATAACTCGTCGCGCTTGAGCTGGCCGATGCCGTGTTCAGCGCTGATACTGCCGCCGAGTTCGTGCACGAGATCATGGACGATCTGATTGACGCGCGGCGTCATGGCGATGAAAGCCGC
Organism: Pyrinomonadaceae bacterium; assembly: GCA_014379795.1. Taxonomy (GTDB): domain Bacteria; phylum Acidobacteriota; class Blastocatellia; order Pyrinomonadales; family Pyrinomonadaceae; genus JACMLC01. The sequence goes on along the minus strand of JACMLC010000218.1, from coordinate 921 downwards.
GTTCTCGCCGGCTTCGGGTTTTGACTGGTTGTAATGCAGGTTGCCGTCGCCGACGTGGCCGAAAGTGACGATGCGGATTCCCGGAAAGGCCTGCTTGAGTGCCCTGTCGGCGCGCTCGACAAAGTCGCCGATGCGCGAGATCGGCACCGAAATGTCGTGCTTGATGCTGATGCCGTCGATTTTCTGCGCTTCGCTAATGCTCTCGCGCAGCATCCAAAGCCGCCGCGCCTGCTCGCCGCTCTGCGCGAGGACTGCGTCGGCCAGCTCGCCGCGCGCGAGCGCCTGCTCGAGAAAGGCTTCGAGCGCGTTGCTAAGCGTGTCGTCCTCCCCTGCCCCCGAAAGTTCGACGAGCAGATGCCAAGGGCTGGCCGCCGGCGCTGGGTGGGCGCCGGGGATGTGTTTGACGACGAGCGCGAGCGAAACGTCGGAGAAGAGTTCGCACGCCGTCAGCGTCGGCCCGAAGGCCGCTTGCAGCGCGTTGAGCACGCGCACGGCGGCGTCCGGCGAAGCGACCGCGAGCCAGGCCGTGGCGCTTGCCTGCGGCAGCGGAAAGAGCTTCATGACGGCGGCGGTGATGATGCCAAGCGTTCCCTCGGCGCCGATGAAGAGCTGCTTCAGGTCGTAACCGGTATTGTCCTTGCGCAGTCCGCGCAGCCCGTTCCAGACTTCGCCGCTCGCCAGCACGACTTCGAGGCCGAGCGCGAGTTCGCGCGTATTGCCGTAGCGCAGCACCTGGACGCCGCCGGCGTTGGTCGACAGATTGCCGCCGATCTGGCAACTGCCCTCGGCGGCGAGCGAGAGCGGAAACAGCCGCCCGACTTCGCGCGCGGCTTCCTGTAATGCATGCAGGACGCAGCCGGCCTCGACCGTGATCGTGTTGTTGGCGACGTCTATATTGCGAATGCGGTTCATGCGGCCAAG
>JACMLC010000217.1 GCA_014379795.1 Pyrinomonadaceae bacterium | reverse complement strand
GCAAAGAGTTTCTACTCTTGAATTGAAAATCGCTCTAAGGCTCGAATCGTTTCTCACCCGGAATGAACGCCTGCGGCTCTTGTCCTTCGACCACGCGATAATATTTTCCTGCCGCGAGTCCTTTGATGACTTGCGGCTGGCGACCGGGCCAATGAATTGTTAGCTCGTCAATCGTCTGCGCGTCTCCCAAGCCAAACAGCAAGCGAAAATCACAAATTGAGAGATAGCTGCTCGCTCCCATCACTTCGCGTTGAATGGTGCGATTGCCGATTTTGGCAACGACACGCGCGCCGATGGCGTTGCGATTGGCCTTGCTTCCTTCCAGCCACAGGCCGATAAAGCTGCCGCGCTTCTCCGTCTGGTTGATGCCGATCTGCGCTTTGCCGCCGTTGGTGTTGATGATGAAATCGAGATCGCCGTCGCCGTCCAGATCGCCCGTCGCTAGACCGCGCCCGACCAGTTTGGCTTGCAAGGCTGTGCCGGCAGCGTTGCTGATGTCCACAAAATTTCCGTTGCCGGAATTTTCATAAAGCGTGCTCTGCTGCGCAAAGGTGATGCTGTCCGTGTTTTCGCTGATGTTGTCTTCGATGTGGCCGTTGGTGACTATCAAGTCTTCGTCGCCATCGTTGTCTGCGTCGAAAAAGTCTACGCCGAATTTCAAGCGCGCGCGCGCGGCTTCGCCGACGCCGACGATGTCTGAGACATCACGAAAGAGCAAAGGCTGCTCCTGCCGGTAAATGTTTGTCGGCTCGCCCTGAAAGTTCGTGCAAACGATGTCCAGCAGGCCATCGTTGTTGGTGTCGGAAAAATCCGCGCCCATGCTGCCCTGCGGGATGCCTTCTTCGCTGTAGGCGACGCCGGAAAGCTGCGCTGTATCTTTCAAGCCGCCGCGCCCGTCGCCCAGCCAGAGCTGATTGGCGTCCGTGTCATTCGCCACATACACATCTTGATCGCCGTCAAGGTCTATATCGCCGATGGCGAGCGCGAGACCTTTGCGCGCAGCCGCACTCAATCCTGCGTCCTTGCTGGCATCCGTAAAGCTGCCATCGCCGTTATTGCGCAGCAGGCGATCCGGCGTGGCTTCGTAAATACCGGGGGTCGAATAAATCTGAACGCGATTGTGATAAGTCTTGACCGCGTTCTCCGGCGTATAGTTGATGTAACGCGCTGTCCACAAATCCAGATCGCCGTCGTTGTCCAGATCAAAAAAGCCCGCGCTCGTGCTCCAACGCCCATCCGGCTTGATGCCTGCCTTTGCCGTCACGTCCTCAAAGCTGCTGCCCGTATTTCGCAGCAGCACATCATCGCCGCGATACATCGTGAGGAACAAATCCGTCCATCCGTCATTATCAAAATCTCCGGCGGCGATGCCCATTCCAAAACCCGCGCTTGGCAGCTTCCATGCGTCCGTCTGGTCTGTGAAATGCCCGCGCCCGTCGTTAATGTAAAGACGATTGCGCGCCTCTGCGGGGCGAGTTTCAGCGCGCACCGCGCCGCTGTTGACAAGAACGACATCCGGCGCACCGTCGCGATTGACATCAACAATCGCCACGCCGCTGCCCATAATCTCAGGCATCAGCTTTTCAGCCGTGCGGGTCGGGACGTGTAGAAAATCAATCCCGCTCGCCTGCGTGCCGTCGTCAAAGCGGATTGACGTTTTGATGTTTTGATTTGTTGAAGACGCGCCGCCGGAGTTGTTCGGCGCATTGTTACAACTGCCGAATAGCATGGTTGTCATCAGCAAGAGAGTAAGGAATGTAATTATTGATTTACGCATCATGAAGAAATAAAAACTAAACGTTTAGGCAAATCAAGGATGGAAATGATTTGCTGTTTTTCTCTTTGCGTTTCTTTGCGTCTTTTCTCTTTGCGGTCTTTGCGGTTAAGTGCTGTTTTAACGCAAAGACCGCAAAGTTTTTATCGCAAAGTGCGCAAAGAGTTTCCACTCTTAATTGACATCTTTTTTATTTGTTAAGAATCACAGCGGTTGACGCAACCGCGCGGCTTCCTGAAAGGCTGCCTGCGCTTCTGCCTGTCTGCCTGTGGCCTTGTAAGCCTGACCTAAGTATTCATACAGGGTCGGCTTTTGTGAAGCGTCCGCTGTTTGCAAAAGTTCCTGCGCGATGCGCGCCGCTTCATCATAGCGGCCAGTTGCGAACGCGCTCTCCAAATCGTGCCCGCGTGCGACGAGACGACGCCTGCGCGTCTCTTCAGCCGCACGGCGCGCTTGCAGCCTGTCAGCCTGATCGCGATAAAACGCTGCCTGTTGCTGGTCTCCTCTGGCGGCATAGACGCGGGCTAAAGCATTGTTGCCCGGAATAAAATCGGGATTGATCTCGACCGTCTTTTTCAGCACTTCAAGCGCGCGGTCTTTGTCGCCTTTGTAAAAATGTATCATCCCGCGCATCATCATCTCGTCAAGCTGTTTGGCAGACGAGAGCGCATCCCAGACGCGATCAAAAGCGCGCGCCGCATTGTCATACTGCCCTTCAAAATACCACGCGTGACCGGCCAGCGCGTTCAGCTCAAGATCATTCGGCGCAGCTTCCGCGAGCGTCCCGGCGATGCGGCTCGCGTCCCTGTACCTGCCGAGCTTGATGTAAATCTTTGCCAGATTAACTTGCTCTGCCTGCGTCCGCTCGGCTTCGGGCTTTGCGGTCAGCAACTTTTCGAGCGCGTCCCAATCCTGCCGCTCTTGCAGCAAGCTTTGGAGAGTCTGTTGCACCTCCGCCGCGCGCGGATATTTCGCGTGCAGGCTTTTGAGCAATTCCAGATCGCTTTGCGGGACGGTCTGCCGACGCGCCAGAGCGGCCTGTATGCGCCTGACCTCTGTGACCGCCGCTTTGTCGCCCTCAAAATTTTTTTGATCCGTTTCAGCCTGACTCGCACATCCTGCAAGCGTGAGCGAAAATATCATGCATGCCAGCAGAAAAATTTTATTGGGCGCGATTCTGTAACTGCCGTGCGCAGGCGTGTGTGCGCTTGAAGAAGATGCTTGTCCGGGAAAAGATTTTATGTTCATCACAGGGTTGCAGGATGGCCTAAGCCATGAATTGCTTTATTATACCGACCCCTGACAGAGAAGCAATCATGACAGCTTCATTCTCAAACTGCATGGATGTCTAGTGTCATCTCGCGTTCGGCTCTGCGGAACGCTTTACTGAAAACTGTGCCTCAACTATAGTTTGCAAATAAGTTCAAACAAGTTGCCGTTGGAGGTGTTGCGGTGAAAAGCTTTCTCATCTTTTCCTTAATCTTAGCTCTCTTCCCAATTTCGTTTGCGCAGACTTCGTCACGCATGACTACAAAAGCCAAGTCGCCAAATCAAAATTGGCCGGTGGAGAAGAGCCAGCCGATTATTGATAAAGTGGGAATGGTGCGTTTGTCGCCGGACATCTCGCATTTGACGGAAGGCGAGCGGAAAGCGGTCGCCAAATTGCTCGAAGTCGGCGCAATTTTTCAGGATATTTATGAGATGCAGCGACATCCGCAGGCTCTCGACTCGCGCAAGAAACTTGAGCAGCTTGATAAGCGCAGCGGTTCATCTGCTGCCACGCGAAACCTGCTCACACTCTATCGTTTGTTTCAGGGGCCGATTGCCACGACGCTTGAGAATAAGCGCGAGCCGTTCGTCGCGGTCGAGCCGACAGTGCCCGGAAAGAACATGTATCCGTGGGGCGTCACCAAAGAAGAGATAGACGCTTTCCTCGCCACGCATCCCGAAAAAAGAGATTCGATTTTAGACCCGCGCACCATCGTTCGCCGCACGACCGCCGCGAATTTGCAAAGAGACCTTGCCAAGCTCGCACAGTATACGGTGTTGGACACTCTGCATCCGGGACTGAAAAAGGAGTTGCAGACACAACTCGCCGCGCGCAACGCGAAAGGTTTTTATGCAGTCCCTTATGCGGTCGCCTACGCGGACGAGCTGATCCGCGCGCACGCGCTGCTTAACGAAGCCGCCGATGCCGTCCAGAAGGATGATGGAGAGTTTGCGCGATTCCTGCGCAACCGCAGCCGCGATTTGTTGTCCAACGATTACGAGTCGGGCGATGCCGCATGGGTCACAGGGCAATTCAAAAACCTGAACGCGCAAATAGGTTCTTATGAGGTTTATGACGACGAGCTGTTCGGCGTCAAAAGCATGTTTGGCCTGAGCCTTTTGAGCACGCGCAGGCAGGAGACGGACGCGCTGCGCAAGGCCATGAAGGGATTGCAAGAGCTGGAAAACTCTTTGCCGTACAAACAACATAAAAAGATTAAGGAAGACATTCCGGTCGGCGTCTATGATGTCATAGCGGATTTCGGGGATACGCGCGGCGGCAACACCGCTACCATCTTGCCGAACGAAAGCTATCTGGCTCGTCGTTATGGCCGCACAATCATGCTGCGCGCCAACATCATGCGCAATCCGGATTTGTTCGAGGGAACATCGCGCGCCTGGGACGCGGCGGTCGGCGCGGCGCATACCAAAGAATTGACCTCGGACGCAAACTTTTATCGCACGCTCTGGCACGAAGTCGGTCATTACTTGGGCGTGGATAGAACTAAAGACGGGCAAGACCTTGATGCGGCTTTACAGGACAGCGCAAGCTTGCTGGAAGAGATGAAAGCAGACCTCGTTTCCTTGTTCGTTGCCGAAGCGCTCAATAAGCAGGGCTACTACACAGACCAACAACTCCGCAACGTCTACGCCAGCGGCATCAATCGAGTCCTGCAAAACAACAAGCCGCGCCGCGACCAGCCCTACAACACCATGCAGCTCATGCAATGGAATTATTATTTAGAGAACGGCGTCTTAAGCTTCGATGCGCGGACACAGAAATTAAATATCAAGTACGACAAGTATCATTCGGTGGTTGGCAAGCTGCTCGAAAAAGTTCTCGAAACGCAGTATCAGGGAGACAAGGCGGCGGCAGAGCGTTTTATAGAGCAGTACACAAAGTGGGACGATAACCTGCACGGCGCAATCGCCAAGAGCATCCGCGACCAGCAGCGTTACAGGTTCCGGCTCTTTAAGTACGCGGCCTTAAACGAGTGATCGTTGCGTCGTGCAAGAAAGGGGCGGCGCACGTCGTCTCCCCTCTTGAACTTCATACTAATGAATCTATTTAACCCAAGTTGCCAGTTGATAAATTGCCACTAGCTTTAGCTAGTGGAGACATTGCAAAACAGAAAACAGGCTTTAGCCAAACTATTAATTGAAACTTCTTCATTATTGCTTTAGCTAAATTATTTGGCTAAAGCCGACAGCTAAGGGGCAATCTGTATCCACTAGCTAAAGCTAGTGGCAATTTAAGAAACCCACCAACACATCTATCATTAGCCACTTGGGTTATTTACACATTCAAAGACATCCGCTATATTTCGCACGCGCCGCGACCGAACACGGGCTATAGCATCTTTGGCATCTCTCTCTTGAAGAGACACACACCGACAGGCTCTGATCTCTAGCACAAAAGGAGACGGTAATTGAGCCTCCATCTTAAATTCTTATTCCGCTTCTTTCTCTCGCTCTGTTTCGCTGCTGTGCCTGTCATGGCGCAGAGACCGGAGTTGATAGTTCAGACGGGGCACGCGGACAATGTCGTCTCCGTCGCCTACAGCCCGGACGGGAGAGTGCTGGCGAGCGCGAGCTTGGATGGCATCATTAAATTGTGGGATGTCGCCACCGGCTTTGAAGTCCGCATGTTCGCAGGGCATTCCGGTTCCGTAAATGAGATAGTCTTCAGCCCTGACAGCAAGCTGTTGGCTGCCGGGATTGGCGACTTTACAGTTATCCTGTGGGACGTGGCGACGGGCGCGATGCTGCGCACGCTCAAAGGGCACACCAGAGTTGTCAATTCCGTCGCATTCAGCCCGGATGGCCGGACGATTGTGAGCGGAAGCGGCGGCATCTACTATGGAAAAGGTGAGAATACGATCAAGCTTTGGGAAGTGAGCACAGGCGCATTGCTTCGCACCCTGCCGGGACATGATGAGGAAGTGTCCTCGGTCGCTTTCAGTCCTGATGGAAAAATCATAGCCAGTGGAAGCGGCGATAAAAAAATAAAACTGTGGGATGCGGCGACGGGCAAGCATCTGCGCACGCTCGAAGGCCATTCTAAGGCCATCTCCTCCGTGGCTTTCATGCCGGATGGGAAAGGGCTGGTCAGTGGAAGCCTCGACGCGACGATCAAGCTCTGGGACGTGACCACTGGACGCCAGCTGCGTACTTTGAGCGGACATTCCGACCGGATTGGAACAATCGCCCTCAGCCCGGATGGCAAACTGCTGGCGAGCGGAAGCGAAGATCGGACGATTCGGCTGTGGGAGATGACCACAGGCAAAGTATTGCAGACGCTTGCAGGCCATCCGAGAGCCGTTTTTTCCGTCGCCTTCAGTCCTGACGGCAAGATGATTTTAAGCGGCGGCTCGGAACAAATGCTGAAGCTGTGGGACGCGGCAGCGGGCAGGGAATTGCGCACGCTGCGGAGGCGTGCAGTTCTGTCCGGTAGCATCGCCATCAGTCCGGACGGCAAGACGCTGGCGGGTGGTGGGATCGGGCCGACGGTTAAGCTGTGGGATTTGTTCACGGGACAGGAGCCGAACACGCTCAAAGGGGCAGTTATTCCACGCCCGCAACATCTGGATAACGTGAATCTCACAGACGAGGTTTCCTGCATCGCCTATAGCCGGGACGGAAAAATTCTCGCGAGCGGAAATCTGAACGACACCATCGAGCTGTGGGACGCGGCTACGCGGCAAGCTTTACGAACTCTCAAGGGACATACGCACATGGTCAACTCTCTCGCCTTTAGCCCGGATAGCAAGCTGCTGGCGAGCGCGAGCAATGATGCAACCATACGGCTGTGGGATGCGAGCAATGGTCAGGAGTTGTTAAAGCTCATCGGGCATAAAACTGCTGTCTGGTCTGTCGCCTTCAGTACGGATGGCAAACGGCTGGCGAGCGGAAGCCATGACAAGACGCTCAGATTATGGGATGTCTCGACAGGCCGGCAAGTGAGCGAGTTCAAAGGCCATTCCGACCAAATTTATAAAGTCGAATTCAGTCCGGATGGAAAGCTGCTGGCAAGTGCAAGTCAGGACGCGACCATCAGACTGTGGGATGCCTCGACGGGACGCCAACTCCGCCAGCTTGAGGGGTATAGCATGTTGCTTGCTTTCAGTCCGGACAGCAGAATTCTGGCGAGCGGAGATGATGGCAACGTCATCAAGCTCCGGGATGTGGCGACAGGGCAAGTCTTACGTATACTCAAAGGGCATGCTAACCAGCCACGCTCTGCTGCCTTCAGCCCGGACGGAAAATGGCTGGCGAGTGGCGGCATTGACGCGACCATCAAACTGTGGGAAGTGGAAACAGGGAAAGAGCTTATCAGCTTAATCGCGCTTGACCAGCAAGACTGGCTCGTCGTCACGCCGGACGGTTTGTTCGACGGGTCATCTGCGGCTTGGAGTCAAATCCTCTGGCGTTTTTCGCAAGGACTCAACGATGTCGCTCCGGTTGAGATTTTCTTTAACGAGTTCTACCACCCCGGCCTGTTAGCGGATGTTCTGACGGGCAAGCGACCTCGCGCGACCGTGGACATTTCTCAAAAAGATCGCCGCCAACCCACGGTCGCGCTCGAATTGGCTGAGGGACAAACGGCAATTGACGGAAGCCTCAACGCACGCAATGTCATAGTGAGAATCAAAGTCTCTGAGTCACCCGCCGACAGCGCGCACCGTTCGGGAAGCGGGGCACAGGATTTAAGACTCTTCCGCAACGGGTCTCTGGTTAAAGTCTGGCGCGGCGACCTGCTCAGCGGACAAGACATCGCCGGATGCAAAGCTGGCGCGCAGGCTAGCATAGTGTGCGAAGCCAGCATTCCCATTATCGCCGGAGAGAACCGCCTGCTCGCTTACGCTTTTAATCAAGACAACATCAAGAGCGCGGATGCTTCTTTGTCTCTCGCGGGAGCCGAAAAGTTAAAGCGCAAAGGCGTCGCTTACATTCTCGCGATAGGAATCAACAGCTAT
>JACMLC010000023.1 GCA_014379795.1 Pyrinomonadaceae bacterium | reverse complement strand
TAGACCTCGCGGGCTATTCAAATATCACGCGCTCGTTCTTTGACCTGTGCGGGCGCATCGTCACGGACGAGGGATATTTTCTGCAAAAGTATAACCCCGACGGGACACTCGCTTCGGGCTGGCACGCATGGTGGGACCCGCACACAAAAGAGCGCCTGCTGCCGATTCAGGAGGATGAAACCGCGCTCGTCCTGTGGGCTTTGTGGAATCATTACGACGAGTTTCGCGACATAGAGTTTGCGCGCAAGCTTTATCATCAACTGGTCACACGCGCGGCGGATTTTATGGTGAGCTTTCGCGACGCGCGCACGGGACTGCCGGAAGCTTCATGGAATCTCTGGGAAGACCGGCGCGGCATACACACTTTCACCTGCGCAGCGGTCGTCGGCGGGTTGCACGCTGCCGCTAAATTCGCAGAATTGTTCGGCGAAGCTCATCTGGCGGAAAAATACGAGCGGGCTGCGACAGAAGTGCGCGAGGCGATGCGCGAGCATCTTTATCGCGCAGAGCTGGGACGCTTTGCACGTTCAATCTCGCCGCGCGCGGACGGCGAATTTGACATTGATGCTACGGTTGACGCTTCCCTTTTCGGCCTCTTCTACTTTGGCGCGTTTGCGCCCGATGACCCGCTCGTGCGCGAGACGATGCGCGCGGTGGAAAAAAGTTTATGGGCTAAAACAAAAATCGGCGGCCTCGCGCGTTACGAGCGCGACGGCTACATGCGCGTGACGGATGATGTAGCGACGGCTCCGGGCAATCCGTGGTTTATCTGTACGCTGTGGCTAGCGGAATATCGCATCGCGGCGGCGCACACGCTCGAAGAATTGGAGAGCGCGGTCGAGCTGTTGGAATGGGCTGTCGCGCGTGCGCTGCCATCTGGAGCATTGGCAGAACAGGTTGATCCTTTGACGGGCGCGCCGCTCTCCGTTTCCCCGCTCACGTGGTCGCACTCGACTGTCGTCGCGACCGTCATGGCTTACCTGCGCAAGCTCGAAGCCCTGCTCGCCTGCGACGCTTGCCATCGCCCGCTCTTTCGTTACGACCGCCGCGCGCGTAGAGTTTACGGCTGAAGAAAGGTTATTATCTCTTCATTAATGTAAATCAAGAGCAGGAAACTCTTTGCGGTCTTTGCGAGAAAAACTTTGCGGTCTTTGCGTTAAAACAGAGCTTAACCGCAAAGAGCGCAAAGAGAAAAGACGCAAAGGTACGCAAAGACAAACAGCGAATTTATTTCTACTCTTGATTCGCATCATTAATCATTCGATAAAGTGAGCGGATAAATCAGAAGGGGCGATACATGAGGAAAGCCAAAATCCTTGCCACGTTGGGGCCTGCGTCGCGCGAGACGCATGTCATCGAAGCGTTGCTGGCGGCGGGCGTCAACGGCGTCCGTATCAACATGTCGCACGGGACGCAGGACGAGCACGCGGAGACGATTCGCCGTGCGCGTGCCGCCGCAGAGACGATGAAAAGGCCGCTGGCGGTGCTGGTTGACCTTTCGGGGCCAAAAATCAGAACCGGCGTCTTGAAGGGCGGACAGCCCGTGCAGCTCGAACAGGGCGCGCTCTTTACCATCACGACTCGTTCGGTCGCTGGCGATGCGCGCGAGGTCTCGACCAACTATCCGGGGATGGCGCGCGACGTGCAGCCGGGCTCGCGGATTCTTCTGGACGACGGAGCGATAGAGCTTCACGTCGAACGCACGACGGAAACGGATGTGACTTGCCGCGTCATCAACGGCGGCACTTTGAATGAGCGCAAGGGCATCAACCTGCCGGGTATCAAGCTGCCGATTCCCTCTCTGACGGACAAAGACCGGCGCGATTTGCATTGGGCTGTTCGCCAGAACGTGGATTACATAGCCCTCTCGTTCGTGCGGCAGGCCGAAGATTGCCGCGAAGCAAAGGCTCTGATCGAGAGCGCGGGCGGCAAGCAACCGCTCGTCGCCAAGATCGAGAAGGCCGAAGCGATAGACAAGCTGGATGAGATTATCGCCGAGACGGATGGCGTGATGGTCGCGCGCGGCGACCTCGGCGTCGAGACGAGCGTAGAGATTGTTCCCGTCTATCAAAAGCGAATTATCGAGACGGCTAACCTAGCTGGCAAGTTTGTCATCACCGCAACGCAGATGTTGCAGTCCATGATTGAAAGCCCGCGCCCGACACGCGCCGAAGCTTCCGATGTGGCGAACGCCGTCTGGGATGGGTCGGATGCAGTCATGCTGTCAGCCGAAACCGCTACGGGCAAGTATCCCGTTCCGACGGTGGCGACGATGGCGCGTATCATCGAATCGGCTGAGACGGGCAATCCGCAAAATCTGGCAGACGCGCTCAAGAAGTGGGTCGGCAAGCAAACGGGCAGGGTCAGCATCGCGCTCTGCGAAGCCGCTGCCTTTGCCGCCGAAGAGATGGATGCTAAAACCATCGCGGTCTTGACCGAATCGGGATTAATGGCGCGCAGGTTGTCGGCCTTGCGCCCGCCGCAGCGCATCATCGCCCTGACACATACCAGAGACGTGATGAATGAACTGTCACTGATCTGGGGCGTGCATCCGCTGATTCATCCAAAGAGTGACAACACCGAAGACAGCTTGCGCACCGCCGAGCGCACGTTGCTTGAAGCAGGCGTGGTGCAGCAAGGCGAGACGCTGGTCGTGATGGCAGGCAGGTTATCCAGTTTAGGCTTATCGAGTTCGGTCACGCTCTACACCATCGGCGAGGAATTGAAGGCGAGCGTCAAATAAGATTGTCTTTGGTCTCATCTATAATGATCAAACTCTGAGGTGATAGCAAATGACTGATGTTAAACCACCCAATACGATAGAAGAAGCTCGTCTGGAAGTTGAGCGTGAGCGCCTTAAACTTGAACAAGCGAAAGTACACCTTGAAAATAAATTCTGGAATAAGCACACAGGAACCTTTATTACTGCCATGATCTCACTTGCTGCGGTCATAGTCTCTTTGGGTCAAGTTTGGGTTGCCAAAATCTCAAAGGATAAGGAACTGCAAATAACCTCCCTTCAAAAGAAGCTTGAAATAGATATGATAGACAAGCAAAAAGAAAAGGAACTGGCCGTATTAGATGAACAACATAAACGCCAGTGGAATCTCAGTACAGCTAAATTCGTTACGGAAAATCGGGAAGCTCTCTTTAATGGAACCCCAAAGGAGCAAGAACTTTTCGCAAAACTCATACCCACAATATTTCCTCAAGAAATTTCTACTACTTTACTAGATAAATTAGGCAAAGTTAATTCGCCAGCCGCGAAGAATATTTCACGTCAAGCTAGAGCAAGGGCTACATCAAGTCAGAATTCAGAAGGGGATACATCAGACCAGAATTCAGAAGAGGTGCTGGTTCCCGACCCAACAGCATATGGTGGGGTCAGACTTGTACGGAAGAAAAGTAAGTAGACTTTTAGGATAATGCAACTAGGATGAGGTCTAAGAGTTCTAAGCGTGCGGCAGAAAGATTTGGTAAGAGTTAAAAACGGTTCGGTCGCCGCTTACTCGACGCTGAGCATCTCCGGGACGGCTTTTTTGCTGCCGGATGCGCTCTGTGTATCGCTTGAGGTCTGTTGCGGGTCGCGCCAGTTGTCCAGAATGCCGACCTGATGGACGCATTGTAATGTACAGGTGGGCGCGCACCATTTCTCTGTGTTGTACTCACGCTCGAAATCTTTCATCGTGTAATCTTCGAGCGGGATGCCGGGATAGCCGCGCTGCTGCGAGCACCAGTGTACGAGGCCGTCTTCGCAGATGTAGAGATAGCGCGCACCGGCGCGGCAGCGCCAGTTGTAAGGCTTGCCTTCGGCAATCGAATCCTGAAACCAGTTGAGCCGCGCATGGTCGCGATTGCCGAGCTTTTTGACTTGCTGGAAAATCTCTTTCTCTCTGCCGGTCAAAGGTTTTAAAAGCCCGCTGCCATCGTGAATCACGCCGACGGTTGAAGAGAAACCTAATTCGACCGCGCGGCGCGCGACCACGAGCGCGTCTTCGGGATTTTTGATGCCGCCGCCGATGACCGAATTGATGTTGACATGAAACTCCGCGTGCGCGGCAAGGTTTTGCAGTTTCTTGTCCAGATTCTTGAGACTCTTTTTCGAGACCTCGTCCGGTTTGACGTTATCAATGCTGATTTGCAGGTATTGAAGCCCCGCATCATTTAGCCGCTTGATGCGCTCGGGAGTGAAGTAATAGCCGTTGGAAATTAATCCAGCGATCATCTTGTGCGCGCGGATGTGGCTGATGATTTCGTCAAGCTCAGGGTGCATCAAAGGCTCGCCGCCGGAGATGGTGATGATCGAAGTGCCGAGCGCGCCCAGCTTATCGAGCCGCCGCTTCATCACATCGAGCGGGACTGGATCGGAAACCTTATCGTATTCGTTGCAATAGCCGCACGCGAGATTGCAGCGGCGCATCGGAATGATATGCGCCAAGACAGGATGCTTGGTTGAAAGCAGGGCGCGCGTGATAAAACTAGCCTCGCGCACCTTGAGCTTGAGAAAATTGCTTCGCTTCATGTTCAGCTTAAAGAAGGAAGGTTAGATAAAACTCTCTTTTGCGGTCACTAGCGTCTTTCCTCTTTGCGCTCTTTGCGGTTAAGTGATTTTTTAACGCAAAGACCGCAAAGGTTTTCGCAAAGAACGCAAAGAGGAATTGCCAGCCTCTCCTGCCTGTGCCACTACTTGACGAAATCTAAAACCTAAAAATCGCACAGGGCTTCGGTCTTTTAGCTCCGAAGCCCTGCCCCTCAGATATTTATCAAAGCTTAACTCTTAACGATCTTGACCTTGCCGTCCAGCTTGAGCTTGAACTCATCTGTTGAAAGACCGGCGTTCTTTTGCACATTCGTCAGACGCACGGTGGTCGCATCATCATTCTTCTCGACCACTTTGGTTTGAATGGGCATGCCGCTGCCGTCCACCCAGATTTCGGCGTACTTGTAGCTGGCTCCGCCCTTAGGCACGAGTTTGAAATGCGTGGTCTGGACGCCGCCCCACAGGGTCTCGTCATATATATCCTGCACAGGCTCGAAACGCGCCTTGACCTGCGAGCCGGACATGTTCAGAAATTCCAACATGCCGCTAGCCTTATTATTCTTTCCACCAAACGAAGCAGACTTGCCGCGATAAGCTGTGTTCAGGCGCGGGCGAAACAGCGTGTACTCGCCATCGGCGACGGCCAGTGTCTCGCGCACAGGCGATTGCCAGTCAAGGCGCACATAGGCATTACGTCCGCTCGCGGGCATATATAAAACATTGCCTTGATATTTTTCATCAGCCCGAATGCGCGAATCGTACTTAACCATGCTGATATTAGCGCGCAGTGATTTAAGGTCACGCCGATTGCGCTCCATGCGGTTCAGGATAGAACTGACCAGACCTGCATTTTGCGCTTCGACAGTTGGGGGAACGCTAACGGCTACGAAGGCCAATAAAATCGCAAGTGCGAGGCCAAGT
>JACMLC010000216.1 GCA_014379795.1 Pyrinomonadaceae bacterium | reverse complement strand
TTTTACGGGCCGGAGGGCGGCGAAGCTGTTTCTTAAAACGGTTTTGCATCGTGTCGTTAAAACGAAAGATTAAAACTGCTCAGACGCGCGCTCGATTAGCATTTCCTTCGACGCGCGTCCTGTTTTTATAATGCTTATGCGAATCAAGGGTAAAAATAAATTAGTTGCTTATTTTCTCTTGGCGTTCCTTAGCGTTTTTTCTCTTTGCGCTCTTTGCGGTTAAGGGCTTTTTAACGCAAAGACCGCAAAGATTTAAGACGCAAAGAGCGCAAAGAGTTTCTACCCTTGATTTACATTGCTTATAAGATCAAAAGGTATTTGCTAAAACTGATGGTTCTGAACGAGACAATATTTCTGACAGGCTTTCCCGGCTTTATCGCCGGGCGGCTGGTCAAACGCTTAGCGGCGGAAGGAGCGCGGTTTTTACTGCTGACTCAACCCGCATGGGCCTCGCGCGCACGCGAAGAGGTCGCGCGCATCGCTGCGGAAACGGGTGCGCCCGCGTCCGGCTTTCGCATTCTCGAAGGCGACATCACACAACCTGACTTGGGGCTTTCCTCAAATGATGCGGAGATGGCACAAGGCGAGACGACCATGCTCTTTCATCTCGCAGCCGTTTACGATCTGGCCGTCGCGCGCGACGTAGCGATGCGTGTGAATCTCGAAGGCACGCGCAACCTCAATCGCTTCGCGCTGGAAAAGCTTAAAAACCTGCGCCGCTATCATTACGTCTCGACCTGTTATGTCGCGGGGCTTCGCACCGGCTCGATACTCGAAACCGAGCTAAAGCACGACGCCGGGTTTCGCAACTTCTATGAAGAATCGAAATATCTGGCCGAGATGGAAGTCGAGGAGTTGAAAGCAAAATTGCCGGTGACGATTCATCGTCCTTCGGTCGTGTGCGGCGATTCACATACGGGCGAGACGGCCAAGTATGACGGCGTCTATTACCTGATTCATTACCTGCGGATGCAGCCCGGCTTGCTCTCGCTCTTCAACATCGGAAACTCAAAGGTGCGGCTTAATCTGGCGCCTGTGGATTTTGTGGTCGAAGCGATGGCAGCGCTGGCACAAGACGAGCGTGCCATCGGAGCGACGGTGCAACTGGCCGACCCCGCCCCGCTCACCTCGCAGGAGCTTTTTGATGCGATTGCCGTCAGCCTCGCCGGACATGCTTCGCGCATGACAATTCCTGCCGGGTTGGTATACAAGTCATTAATGCTCTCCGTCTCTCCAAAGATCACGGGTCTGCCTCGTCCCGCCGTGCCCTACTTTTTTCTAGACCAGAGTTATGACACGACGCGCGCCCGCGCTTTGCTTGAACCACACGCGGTGCGCTGTCCGCCCTTCCGCTCTTACGTGCCTGCGTTGGTTGATTTCGTCGCGCAATATCCCAAGCTCATATAAAGATGAGGCCACAATTAAGAGAATTGGGGCGCAGATGAGTTTCCTCTGGCGCTCCGCGCCAGACCCTTCGCCAGGGGATGTATTTTAGTGTTAAGGAATGTAAGCCGACGGCACAGAGAAATCGCCGCTTGCGCCCCACTGCCGCGCCCTGAGCGAGCTATTGCTGCTTTGCCAGATATACCAACTGCTATCAGAGGGGCGGAAGACTGCTAAGTCAGTCTTGCCATCTCCATCGTAGTCCCCTGGCGATGGCTGATCCGAAGCGAAGCCGAAAACTTGCGCACGAAAAGTATTATTGAAGCTTTGCTGTATGTACCAAGTGACGTTCGAGGGACGAAAGACTGCTAGGTCAGTTTTTCCGTCACCATCATAATCACCGGGCACTGGTCGGTCGCCGCTGGTGCCGAACTGTTGCGCGCGGAAGACATTGTTGAAGCTCTGAAGAATATACCAAGTGCCGTCTCCCGGACGAAAAACAGCTAGATCATTTTTCCCGTCGCCATCAAAGTCTCCGCGTGCTGGATGATCGCCGCTCCTGCCGAACTGCTGCACCCGCAGTGTAGCGTCGGAGCTATTGAGGATATACCAGATGCCGCTTGAAGGACGAAACACAGCCAAATCGGCCTTGCCATCCCCATCAAAGTCTCCGGGCACGGGCAAGTCCCCGCTCATGCCAAACTGCGTGAAGGTGAAAGTGCTTGTGGAACTGTTGAGGATATACCAGATGCCTGTGGCGTTGCGGAACACCGCGATGTCCGTCCTGCCGTCACCATCATAATCTGCTGGCGCGAGCTTGTCTGAGCTAAGCCCCCATGGCTGCGACATCAGAAATTCGCTCGCGCTTTGCAGGATATACCAAGCACCGTCGCTGGGTCTGAAGACAGAGATGTCCGTCTTGCCGTCGCCATCAAAATCAACAGACCTGTTGCTGCGTGCTGCGGCGTCGCCGTCGAGCACACCGTCCAGATTGCGATCAATACCCATGCGTATTCCGGAGCCGGGAGGAACGCCCATCACAGTCAAAGTGTCTCCGGCCAAAATCTTATTTCTCAGTTGGGGTCGGGTGAAGGGGCCAACACCGGTGCGGTCGGTCTGGTAATCATCTGAACTTCGGCGGTAGAACAATCCCGTCATGCGTCCATCAATCGTGCCCTTGGCAATCAAATCGACGTTGAAGAGCGTTTGCTGCTCGAGCAATACCCAGCCGCCCGCCGAGCTTTCATTGACATTGGCCGCTGTCAGCGTCTGCGAGTAACCGACAGCCGGAGCAAAGCCCGTGTCGAAGCATTGCAGGAAAGCGCTCAGATTTGTCTTTCTCGTTGTGTCGTTGGCAAAGGTTCCGAAGACCGGCCGCGAGAGAAATCCGAAAAGCGTGGAATCGCTCCCATCATGTACGAGGCCGAAGCCTCCGATAGTGCTGGCTCCGGGAGTATTGTTGAAGCCGAGCTTCTGGTAGACATTGCGCAGGTGCGGCACTTTGAACGCTTGCGGCTCTTGCAACAAGTTGGCCGGGATAATTAAGCGGTTGGAGCCTGGACCAGGCATCATCTCGTGACAGGAGTTACAACTGAGAGCCGGAGCATAGTTTTCGAAGATGAAAGAATAGCGGCCAGCCGAGGGGCTTCCTCCAGCGAAAGTCTCCGGCGACGAGCGATCCAGGTTCTGATTCGGGTTGGGTTGAAAGCGCAAGCTCTTAATAAAATCGCGAAACGCTGCCATGTCCTCTGACGACAGTTGCGCGCCGCCCAGTAAAGTGTCGAACGTCGGATTGAAAGCCAGAAAGTCTCCTCGATCACCTCGCCAATGAAGAGGATCAAGCTCGTTCACGCCCCTTAGTGACTGCGTCACCATCGGTCCTTTCATCGGATGCATCTGGAACGAGAGACCATTGTTACCAAGGACGGTCTGCATCTGCCCGCCGCGATCCCCCAGGTCCCACGCCAGATGATCCATATCAGAGTCTATGTGACAGGCAGCACAGGATGAAGTGCCATTGCCTGAAAGCTTCGCGTCGTAGAGAAAGCCGCGCCCGTTGCGAATAACTGTCGGCGTCGGATCAAAGCTGCCCACCGGAATTTCAGAGAGGACTGTCTCAGAAACCGTGTTGACGATTGAAATAGTATTTGAGAGGCGGTTCAGCACATAGAGGCGTTGCGCGTTCGGCTTGAGTGCCAGGCCGCGCGGCCCGCGCTTGTGCCTCGGGCCGGGGGCGTTGCCGACCTCAATACGCGAAAGAATACTTCCGTCAAGCCCCACACGCGCGATCCGGTCTGTCCCGAAGGCTGCGACATACATGAAGTTGCCGCCGGGATCAAAGACCACTGCCGTCGGCTGGGCCAGCGCAGTGCTCAGAGCCGCCGTGTTCGGCAGTATCGAATAGTTGATATCCGGATTGAGATCAAACGGCGTCACTGTCCCACTAGCCACCTCAATTCGCGTGATGCGATTGTCAACGCTGTGCCCGCGCAAACTCGGCTCAAAGCGCACAAGATTGCGTGCATCCGTATTCGCCACATACAGATCGCCGTTGGTCGGGCGAACCGCGATTCCCAGGTTAATCGTCCCGACGCGCGAGAAATAGCGCGCAACAGCCATGGTTGCTGTGTTGATCTCAACCACGTCGTTATCGGGCATTGTGAACTTGATAAAAGATGGATTCCAGGCCGGGTCGGTCGCATCAACAATAATGGATTGCTGCGGAGCCGGAGGCAAAAGGGTATTTGTCGGAGACGGGGGCGCGGGCGCGTTCGTGAAAGGAATCAGCGTCGTGCGATTGCCAGAGAGCGCAAAGGCCGCGTAAACCTTAGCACCGTCCGGGCTGACAGCGAGCGCGCGGGGATTGCCGCCAAAGACGGCGATGGGCGCTCCAATCTGCGCATGTGTGTTGACATCGAAGACGCGAATCTCATTCTTGCGTGAAACCGAGACGAACGCCTTCGAACCGGCAAAGACTACATCTGACGGCTCATCCTTGACATAGATCGTATCGGTCACAATGCCTCTCGAAACCGAGACGACGCTGATGCTGTCCGAGACCTGATTGACCACCCAGGCTTCGTCATCAGTGCGTGGATTGACTGAAACCGGCTCGATGCCGACGGGAATCTCTTTCATCAGACGTGGATTCGAGGGCTGCGAGAGATCAAAGACGGAGAGGCGTGCGTCAGGCGTGTTGACGGCAAACATGCGCGTCCCCGTTGGCGAGAGACGAACCGGGTTGGTTTGCGATGCCTCGAAGTTGACGAATGCGCTCGCGGCAACCTGCGCATCGGCCGTGGCATGAAAGGACGCTGCAATCAGAGTCAGCGCGATGAAGATGACCTGGCACTGACGTATCCGGACAGTTCTCATTATTCTTATCCTGTGACCATCCCTGCGGCGTGAAACATGCGAGGGCAGATGAACAATGCGCGCCGAAACTTCTGGAACACAACAGGCAGAACCCGGGACGCGCACGGGTGACTGATAGCATTTGTCGAATGATTGAAAGAACCGATGTCGAATAAGATAAAGCTGTAAAATGATCCGAGAGAGGAAGGAGTCTGGGAAATCCAAAGCTTCCGGCTAGATAATATTGATTCTCTACGAATTCGTCAATCGCATGTAAGGTGCGGTAGTGGGTCAGTTTGAAAGTTTGAGAATATTCATCATTACGAAAGAAGCTCCCGCAAAGGCGCAAAGACGCAAAGGGGTTGAGCAATTCTGTATCGTGCATGCTTGCTTTGCGCCACCAGCGCCTTTGCGGGAACATGTTTTTTCTTTGCTCTGTTTGAAACTGACCCACTACTTAAGGTGCTGATTGCTCGCTTGACAAATAAGGAATTTAGAATTATTCTAATTCCAGATTAACAATCATGACTAAAAGCACAGCAGAACAGGGTGGCACATTGACGCGGCAGCGCGAGGCCGTGCTACAGGTGATTCGCGGGAGCGAGGAGCATCTGACGGCCAGCGAAATTTTCGAGCAGGCGCGCAGGCTTCTGCCTTCGATCAGCTATGCGACCGTGTACAACTCGCTGAAGTTTCTGACGAACGCCGGGATGGTGCATGAAGTCAAATTCGGCAACGGCGCGAGCCGCTATGACCGCGAGACGGGAAGGCACGATCATGCTCTCTGCACAGAATGCGGAAAGCTGGTGGATTTCGATCTTGATCTGACGGCTGAATTGATGCGAACGGCAGCGCGCCGCTCGCATTTTAAGGCCGAATCTATTCACCTGACCTTAAGAGGTTTATGTCCTGATTGTCGTCCTGCAGGATAAATTTTCGGGTTTTTATGATGAACACACGGGCGCGCAAGGGAAAGCTCTTGAAACCGTGCGCGCTCAAGATAAAGAACTTTTAGATGAAAGATGGAGGAGTAATGCAAGCAACAGCAACAGTAAGGGAAACAGCGATGGTCGGCCAGCCCGCACCCGATTTTGATATGGCCTCGACAAAGAATTTGGAGAAGCTCAATGAGAACGTCAAGCTCTCCGATTACGCGGGCAAGTGGCTCGTCCTCCTGTTCTACCCGCTCGATTTTACTTTTGTCTGCCCGACGGAGCTAACCACTTTCAGCGACCGCTATGAAGACTTTCAGGGCATCGGCGCAGAGATTATAGGCGTTTCGACCGACTCTGTTTATTCGCACCGCGCATGGGTCAACACACCGCGCGACAAAGGCGGAGTGGCCGATCTGCAATACCCGCTGGCGGCGGATGTGACCAAGCAGGTGGCGCGCGACTACGGCGTGCTGATCGAAGACAAGGGCGTCGCCCTGCGCGGCCTCTTCGTGATTGATCCCGAAGGCGCACTGCGTTATAAGGTCGTGCATGACCTCAACGTCGGGCGGAGCGCCGAAGAGACCTTGCGCGTCATTCAGGCATTGCAGACGGGCGGCCTCTGTCAGGCAGAGTGGAAGCCGGGTCATGAAACAATCAACGCGTAAGAGAAGTAATAAGTGATGAGTGATAAGTGATAAGAAACAGCATCGTTCTTATCTTATCACTCATCACTTTTCACTTATCACTGAGGTATTATTTATGCCAATGAGAATCGGAACCCAAATGCCGTCGCTGGACGGGGCAACCGAATGGTTCGGCGCGACGCAGGCTCATGCTGAAGAAGATGCTAAAGGGCGTCCGACGCTTGTGCATTTCTGGGCTGTGAGCTGCGGAATTTGCAAAGAAAACATGCCGCGCGTAGCAGAGTGGCGCGACGGACGCAGCGATCAAGGATTAAGGGTGATTGCCGTTCACATGCCGCGCTATGAGGCGGACACGGATGTCGAAGCCGTGCGCGAGGCCATCGCCACATACAACATCACAGAGCCGTGCGCGATTGATAACCAGCACAAGCTGCGCGAAGCTTTTCAGAACGATCAGGGCTACGTGCCAGCTTATTACCTGTTCGACGCAGAGGGTAAGTTAAAGAGCTTTGCGGCAGGCGAACGCGGATTCAGCATGGTTGCCTCCGCGCTTGATCGAATGATGGCGAAGAAAGAAACAGTGGCTTAAGATTAGTTTAGCCATACAAGTCAGAAAGGCTTTGAGATTTCAAATTTGAAATCTCAAAGCCTTTATTTCTCGCGGTACTTGAATTTTTCTCGCTCAGGAAAGTGCAGACAATTGACCAAAGAGTAATGTCAGCAGATAAAAGCTAAGCGCGATTGAGCCGCCGAGCAGAGCGAGCAGCACCAGGATAATAAGTCCCACAAAAAGCCAGTCGCCGACTCTTCCCTTTCGCGCTTCGTCGGCGGAGACTGTCGCGCGCTGGCGCAGCAGCTCGACATTCATCTGGTTCGCCTTCCATGCGAAGTCGAACAGATCGCCGACGACCGGAACGGCTCCCAAAAGATAATCAATCCCGATATTAAAACCCATCCGCAGGAGCGTGATTTTCGGCACGCGATAACGAACGCCCGCCGCGAGGATGTAGAAAGAGACGAGCGCGGTCGCAGTGTCGCCGATGCCGGGAATAAATCCGACCAGAGCATCGAGGCCGAAACGCCAACCGACGCCGGGAATGCGGAACAGGCCGTCCATCCAGCGGCTCAGTTGCTCAAGGCTCTGTTCGACCTCGACCGTGCGCCGCTCTGCCACCGCAGCCCCGCGCCGCTCAAGCTTGCTTTTTTCCTCTAACGCCAACTCTTTCATTTTTGGTTCAGAAATCATATAGATAAGAACGATGCTATTGCCGTTTACGTTTCCGTGATTTCGCGCTTTCGAGCTTTAACGCAAACGAATCACCTGCCAGACGAACTTGCCGAGACGCGCAAAGGCGTTGCGGTCTCCCTTCTGCGCGGTCGGATTGAGTCCCAGCGAGGCCGCCAGCTCAGGGTCTGGCGGCGCGATGTCTTCGTCGCCGCGCCGCGCCGACAGCCAGCGTTGAAAGATACGAGTCACAGCGCGTCGTTGCGCGAGCGGGGCTTCCGCGATAAACGCGCCGCGCAAGTCATCCATCTCCGCAATCTCAAAAGCATTCGCTTTGTAATAGCTCTTGAGCGCGGCGAAAAACTTTTCATCGCCCAACAATCCGCGCAAGGCCATGAACATCAGCGCGCCCTTGCTGTTGACGATGGCTGCATATTGAAAAAAGTTGCGATAGTCACGCGCCGCGCGATCCGCGGTCATGTCTTCGCCGCCAAAGGTGCGATAAATCTTGTACACGCCGCGCAGTTGATCTTCGAGCGCGAGCGCCGCGCGCTCTTCGCCCTGTGTCTCTTTGTAATAGAGCAGGGCAGACCAGTTTGATAAAGCTTCGTCAAGCACCGGAGCGCGCTCCGGGTCGTTGCCGACCGTGCCGCCCCACCATTGTTGCGCGATGGCATGCGCCACAGTCCATTCCAGACTGTCTTCGACAGAAGCGCGCTGCTCGCGCACGATCTCTGGCAGGTTGCGCATCGTCTGCGAATCGAAATCCACATAAAACGCGCTGGCAATTACGGCAAGCCCCGCGAACTCGACTCCGCCCAGGCCCGCGACGAGCGGAGCTTCCGCGATGTTGATTTGCTTGTAGGGCAACTCTCCAAATCGCGCTGTGTAGGCTTTGACAGCTTCAGCGGCAATGCCGAGCACGCGCCGCGCGACCGTCTCGCGCTCCGCAGTGTAAATCGAGCGCAGGCGGACGCCCGCGACCGCGCGTTCCTGAGTGCGCAGGCTGCGTCCGGCCAGCAGCGCAAAGTTGCGCAGGCTCTCTCCCGCAAAGACAAAGCTGTTTCCGCTCGCGGGCTGCGCTGGCATCTCCTGCCCGGAAGTGAAGACGGCAACCCCCGGCGCGGTTTCAACCGTCACGCGATAATCCGCGACTTCGGTAAATAAAGAATCGCCGATGCTGGTTTCGACCTTTCGCTGCCAGTCGTTGCCGTCTCTGGTAGCCAGCACAGGATAGCTTGAGCCGAGCAGCATGACGCCGCGACAGCGAAAGTTGATGTCGCGCGCCCGCCGCGTCTCTCGCGCGCTCCTCAGGACTGCGTCCACCTGCTGTATGATGTGAGCCAGAATCCCCGTCTCTTCGGCGTCAATCTCCGGCACGCTGCCTTTGAATGAAATCAAAACTTCCGTAGAAGCTCCGGCGGCGACGGGCGTACGCAAGTTGATGCGCAGGATGGTCGCTTGATCGTCGAGCGAATAAGGCAAAGGCAGGCCGGTGTCTGCGGCTCGCACTTCGCTCACGTCAAGGCGCGGCTCATCCGTTGGTTGGGCTACAGCGCCGGAGGCGCGCATGTTCGCGTAAAGATGAAAATAAAGCGCGCCCGTCGAATGGTCATCTCGATTAGTCCACCGCACGCGCTCCGTTCCCGTAAAAGTCCTCTCGTCAAAATCAACTTTGAGATTAATGTCGTAAAGATCGCGCGGCAGCTCCGTCTCTGAGGCAGGAGTATTAACAACTTGCTGCGCAAATGTTTGAGCGAAAGAAGAAGAGAGCAAAATGAGAATGAGCAGCATCAAGCAACGGATCATCGAACCCGCCTGATTTACCTTTGCGCCTTTGCGCCTTTGCGGGAGAAAGTTTCTCGCAAAGGCGCAAAGGCGCAAAGAAAAGACGCGCGGTTGTGCTGTAAAGGTTTCTTTGCCTTTTTGCGACTCCCGGTCTCTCTGTTGAATCATGCTTCCCACCTTAATCTGTCTTGCTTAAAAAATCTCAGCGCTGTTTCCGTTTCTTTTCTTCATCAGCATTTTTCTTTTTGGATGGTGCGTGCGAGCCTTCGATGACAGTGATGCTGATGATTTTGTCTCCGCGCGCGATGGCGTCCACAATCTGCATATCTTTCTCAGCGACGATGCCAAAGACCGTGTAGCCTCCATCCAGATGCGGCTGCGGCGAATGCGTGACGAACCATTGCGAGCCGCCGGTGTCTTTGCCCGACAATGCCATCCCGACTGCGCCGCGCCCGTATTCGACTTCGTTGATCTCACAGCGAATCTGGTAGCCGGGGCCGCCGTTGCCGTCGCCGCGCGGGTCGCCGCCCTGTATCACAAAGTTCGGCACGACGCGATGAAACGTGACGCCGTTAAAAAATCCGCGCCGCGCGAGTTGCACAAAGCTGTCAACCGTCAACGGCGCGTCATCCGGCAGAAGTTCCAGCGTAAACTCTCCCTTTTCCGTTTTCACCACAGCGCGCACGCGCCCGTTCCGCCTCGCCAGAACGCGCATGTAGTCTGCGTCAGCATAGCGCGGAGCGGCTGTTGCGATGCGCGATGAGAAATCGCCCGCCTCATTCGTTTTCAAAAGCGCGACCGCGCGACGCCGCAATAGATGATCCGTAGAGTCTAGCGCAGTCTTAATCGCATCGTTGGCGCGCGCGCTCTTTTGCTTGCCGATCGCATCGAGCGTGGCGAGCGCGGCGTCATTCAGCTCTTCATCCTTCATCGCGACGGGCAAGGCTTCGATCAGCGCATTAGCATTCGCTTCATCCGGCGGCAATTCGCCCAAAAGCTCCGCCACCGTCGCGCGCACTATCACGTCCTTTGCGCTCAACTGCTTGCGCATCACTTCGCCCAGATCAGTCGGCTTCAAAGCCGCGAGCGCGCGCAACGCGTCGGGCGCGGCGAGCGCGGGCAGGCGCGCGTCATCCAGCATCGCGCGCAGCATTAGCTGCACGTCCGCCTGAAGCCCTATGACACTGTTGCCCGCAGCCTCTCCCGTGATGTCCGCGATTTCCTTCAGTCCCTGTGCGATGCTCGAAGCGCGCCGCCAATCTGCAAAGAGCCAGACGCGCACGGACTCATCTGCAAGCTTGTTTAAAGGTCTCTCGCGCAAATAAATCGAGGGCGCGATGCGCGCAAAGGAAGCCTCCGTCTCAGGGTCAATCGCTTCTCGCGCCTCGCGCAGCTCGCGCAGCCATTCGACGGCGCGAGCGTTTCCCGTGTTCGGGAGGATACGTCCAAGCGCGGTTGCGACTTCCAGCAACTCGTTGATTTCGACAGGATGCGCGACGCCGCGCGCCCGCGCAGCGCGATAAGAAGTGAGAAGCGCACCTCCGCGTTGAATAAGCGGCGCGACGGCGCGCGTGTCTTTGAGTGCACCGAGCGAGCGCAAGGAACTGACGCGCACACGCCCGTCCGCATCGCTTGTGCTGCGCGCCAGCAGCACTTCAAATGCGTCTTTATTTTCAGCCGCGCCCAGCGCGCGAGCCGCATTCGCACGCGCGACCGCATCCGGGTCGCCCATCAGCATCGTTCGCAACTGTTCGCCGCCATCTTTGGCGCGCAGCCGCGCTAGTGTATTTCCCGCGTCCGCGCGCACGCGCGCGTCTGCATCCGTCAGAAACTGCGCGACCACTGCTCCGGCGTTGGCTGGGCGTGCGCGCAAGATTGCGGTCAAAGCTTCTAAGACAACCGCGCGCTGCCGCTTGATGCCCGGCTGCGCTTCGATAGAAAGCACATTGAGAATCGTTTCGCCGAGCGTGCGACGACGCTCCTCTTCCTTTTCCGGCAAAGCGGCGACGACTTTGCCGAGGGCTTCGACGGCGCGTGCGCGCACGTCCGGCGCTTCGTCCCCGCGCCGTAACACGAAGACCAGCGCATCCGCCGCCGACGCCGTCTCTATCTCGCCGAGCGCAAAGGCCGCCATCGCGCGCACCATCGCGACCTTGTCATTCGCCATCAGCGTGGAAAGCGCAGGCACTGCGCGCTCGTCGCCGATGCGCCCAGCCGCAAGGGCCGCGCGCACACGCACCGCCGCACGCTTTTCCCCAAGCAGCGAGGCCAATTCTGCGCCCCAACGTCTTTCATCTTCCCCGCGCACGATAACCAGCATGATTTCATCCGGGACGGCGGCGCGCGTCGCTGCGGCAGTAACATTATTCTTCGGCGTGCGATTCGGTTTCTCTTTCTGAGCCAGAGCCGCGCCTGCGCAAAATACTAAGGAGAGGCAGACGGCCAAAATAAAGCTCGCCGCGCGTCCGTGCATGGGCAGGGGCACGCCGAAAAGTGTTTGAGAATGGCGATTTGTTTTCATGAAAATTAAAAAGGGGGAAACTACTTCGGACTGTGTCGAGCTTTCAGAGCCTACGGCGCGAGCCTGAACTTTTAACTTTTGCGCTTTAAGCGTATCAAGCGCATCCCGCGCAGGATGCTTTATGTATCTGCGAGATGGGCGGTCGCTGTCAAGCCTTAAATTTATAACTCACTTCCAAAACGCGGAGCAATTCTTTGCGCCTTGAGCCTTTCTTTGTTTGCGCCTTTGCGTGAAACGTTCGTCTTTCTCGCCAAGACGCTAAGATAAAACTTAAGACGCAAAGGGTTGGAGCATTTCCTCTCTTGAATTTTGAAATAGCTGCTTGATTGCCATCTTTGCCTTTTAACTTCAGCTTATCTTTTCCACTTCCACCAGCGCGTCATAAAAGGTTGCGCCGCCGCCCATGTCCGTCAGCGTTTGCGAAGTAAGCTGGTTGATATTTGTCCCACCGGGCGAGAGCTTGTTCCACCAGACCGAAGGGGAGACGACGACGCCCTCGCGTGCGCGCGTCGTGACGACCGCATACAACTCGCACGAGCCGCGCTCGTTAAAGAGGCGGACGCGCATTCCATCTTCCAAGCCGCGCGCGGTTGCATCCGCCGGATGAATCTCGACGAATGGGCGCAGTTCCTGCTTGAGCTGTTTTGGCAGATTGGCAAAGCTCGAATTGAGAAAAGCGTGCGCCGCAGGACTAATCAGAGCGAGCGGAAATTTTGCGGCCAGTTCCGGCGCGCTCGCGCGCGATTCGCGCGGCGGGATAAAATCCGGCACGGCTGGCAACCCCTCTGTTTCGAGTTTTTCAGAAAACAACTCGCACTTGCCCGAAGGCGTCGGGAAATTCCCTTCCGCGAACGGCGCGTAATCTTCCTTCAAGTTCAAGCGCATCCAACCGCGCTCGCGCAAGCCCTCAAGCGTAATGCCCTCAAGCGACGGATGCGACACCTCAAGCGCCTGCCGCGCGATCTCTTCGTCGGAATCTTTGAAACAAGCTTCCGCAAAATCCAGCCGCGCCGCAAGGAGGCGAAAGACTTCCGTATTCTGCTTTGCTTCATGCAGAGGCTCAATCGCGCGCTCGTTGACCGCGAGATAAAAATGTCCGTAAGCCTTATGTAAATCGAAATGCTCTAGCTGCGAAGTCGCGGGCAGCACGATGTCCGCGTAATCGCATGTGTCCGTCATAAAAAGCTCATGCACGACCGTAAACAAATCTTCGCGCCTGAGTCCTTCCAGAACATTTGCCTGATCGGGCGCGACCGCCGCCGGGTTCGAGTTGTAAACATAAAGCGCGCGGACGGGCGGGTCGTTAGTCTTGGTTAAGACATCTCCGAGCGCGGACATGTTGAGCATGCGAGGCGTTGGGTCAGGCATCAAGTCCGGTCGTTCGAGCTGTTGGTAATTGAGCGGAAACGTGCTGCTTGTCGAAAGCAGGATGCCGCCCGCCGCATCGCGCCATGCGCCGGTGATTGCTGGCAGGCATGCTATTGTGCGAACCGCCATGCCTCCGCCTGCGTGCCGCTGGACTCCGTAGTTGATGCGAATCGCGGCGGGTTTGACACTCGCGTACTCGCGCGCGAGGCTCACAATCGTTTCGGCTTCAAGGCCGCAGATCGCTGCGACTCGCTCCGGCGCATACTCGCGCGCACGCTCTCGCAAAGCCTCTGCTCCGATAGTATGCCTCTCAAGATAATCTTTATCTTCCAGCCCTTCGGCAAAGATGACGTGCATCATCCCTAGCGCGAGCGCGGCATCCGTGCCAGGCAAAAGAGCAAGATGCTCGTCGCATTGATCCGCCGTGCGCGTGCGTCGCGGGTCAATGGCGATGATGCGGGCGCCGTTGTTTTTCGCCGCCAGAATATCCGGCCACATGTGCACGTTGGCCGTCAGAGTATTCGTGCCCCAGAGCAGAATCAATCGCGCGTCTTTAAATTTTTCCGGGTCTGTACCGAGCTTTGCTCCGATGGTCGCCTCATAACCGGCGGCTCCGGCGGACGCGCAGATGGTGCGGTCGAGCTGCGATGCGCCGAGACGATGAAAGAATCGGCGATCCATAGACTGTGATTGCACCAGCCCCATCGTCCCGCAATAGCTGTAAGGCAGAATCGTTTGCGCTCCTTCTTTAGACTCTGCAAGGTCACGA
>JACMLC010000215.1 GCA_014379795.1 Pyrinomonadaceae bacterium | reverse complement strand
CGTTGTAGAGTTCGCGGCACACAGAGAGCGTGGCGGTAAACTTCTGGGCGACCGCAGGTGAGACGCGCAGTTTGTACTTGAACGCCTTGCGCATGGGCAGAGTATAGCGCAATCTTCTCGACAGCGGCTGGAATGCGCCGCCGCAGTAGCTGCGATTTCATCCCCGCCATAAATGGTCGGGGTCTTCATCGAGGTTTTGATAAGGAGTAAGGAATGGACTTCGCTCAGCTTTGTGATCGTGTCGAAACCGGCGCCGCGACGCCGGGGCAGATAGACATTTCCGCGCTCCCCGGACTCTGGATTAATTCAAATCCGGCGACGAACGGCATCGCGCGAATAGTGATGTCTGAGGCGGAAGGGAAACTCTCGTTGCGTGTGTACGCCATTGGCACAGAGGGTTTGATAGATTGGGGAGCGACGGATGTGGCCGTCTTCGCGGCGACGCCTGCGTCGCGTGTCGGCGCGGGGTTTACCTGCTTTTACGACTTCGGCTTTGCGGAAACGCAGCTTCAGGGAATGATCGTCAAGGGGCTGCTCGTGCTGGCCCAATTCCATAGCTTCAAGGACGACAGCGGGCGCGTTGACTACTTCGTGCGCGAATATTATGCATTGGCTCACGGGCAATGCTAACGCCGGCGGCGCGCTTCCGCGCCTGCTTGAGAACTAAACATGACACAGCCCTTCGCCTTCAAACAGAGCGGTCATTTACATCCCGCGCTCACAGACCCTGCGGCCAAAACATTAAACGCCGACAAGCTGATTGGCCGGTGGTTGAATGCCAACCGCGAAACTCAAGGGATAGCCGAAATCAGAGTCGAACAGGACGGCGAGCAATTCAGCGTCAGCATTCTGGGCGTCGGAGCGGACGGCCTGATTGAATGGCCTCAGACCGGGGCGAGAGCGCTGGCGAACCTCGAAGAAGAAGCAGGGCAGCGGGCGGTTGCTTTGGCGGCGACTTTCGACTTTGGCTTCATGCGGGCGGAGACACACCTGCGGGTTAATAAGGGCGTCCTCGTCATCGTGCTGTTCATTACATTCTCAGATGACAGCGGCAGAGCGAACTACGTTAATCGCGAGTTTTATTACCGGGAAGATTGAGCTGCCGGATTGCCGCCGGCAGGCTCATCGTTGAGAGTTTAGAGGCTTTGCCATGCCCGACCTCAGCATTGCGATTCAACACACTCCCACTCGTGCCGACCGCCGGATGTGGGTTCAAGCAATGACAGAGCAGTTGCGGAGCGAGAATCCGAACATCCCTGTGACGGTCGTTGAAGACACTCGACTCGAAGGCTGCTGGCCGACGTATCGCCGCGCGCTTGAGGCTGCCGGTAATGTTTCGCATCACCTCGTTCTGCAAGATGATCTCGCACTGTGCCGGGACTTTATCGGAGCGGTCGAAGAAGTGATTCGTGCGCGGCCTAATCATCTTATCTCGCTCTACACGAACGCAGAGTCTGTGTACACGGCGCGAGCGCGGGGCGAGGCATGGGTCGAGAAAGCGGGCGCGTCCGGCCCGTCCATAATTTGGCCCGGCGAACTGATCGGCGAGTTCCTACAGTGGCAAGATAAACACATTAATCGTAACTTTGAATGGGACACCGTCCGCGTTTCAATGTGGCTCATCAAGACCTCAAAGAGAGCCTTTGCGACCGTCCCGTCGCTCACACAGCACTTGGGCAGCGAGTCCTCGCTTCTGGGACTCAATGGTTCTCACAAGGTTGCGGCATGGTTCATCGGGGAGCAACAATCCGCGCTCGGCATAGACTGGTCGCAGGGTCTCGCGTCGCCCCCAAAAGAGACTACCCTCATTCATCCGGAATGGTGGGCGCACTTTCAGGAATAGATTGTGGACTACAGCGGGGGCAAGCCACCCTTCCTGACCATGAGACACTTTAACCTGAATCATCCAAGCCAAATTCATTAGCAGGTTAGGAAGAAGGGCTTGCCCTCGCTCTTCCTTATTTTATTTTGCGGCCACAATCAATGTGTCATGCAACACTATAAGGAACGATTCGACATTTTCATCTGCGGCGGTTCTCAACACGTCAGCATGTTGAAGCCGCTGCTGTCCAAATTGCAGCCCTATGGCAAAGTGCATCTCGCTTCCTGCTTTTTGTCGAACGCCGACTTGCAGCAATTGCGCGGGCTTTACGATGTGCTGCACACGCCGCAACACAGTCCCGAAGGCTATTGCAACTTCGAGTTGTTTTCCATCAGGGACATCAACCGGCTTGCCACCGCGCCGTATTTCATTAAACTTGATGCTGACGTTCATCTTGAGCCGGATTGGATCGCCTATGTCGAAGAGTGCATCGCCGCTGATTCGGGCGTCGCGCTGTTTGGGCCAAGAAAGGGCAATGTCAATATTACTTTCCGGATTGCGGGCGCGCTGGTGCGGCAGCTTTTACATCAAGAAATACAGATCACGGATGCTTGTAAAGTGATTGGCGGTTTCTATGTCGGAGAGACTGCCTTTTTCAAACAGCACTGTAGATTTATGGAGGTCGTGCATGAGCTGTTGTGGTGTTACAAAGACGGAGTCCGCTACCGGCCAAGTTTACATCCTGAATACTGGCCGCCGGATGGGCTGGCGAGTCTTGAGCCGATAACCGCGCTGGGCAACAACAGGAATTTTCAAGGCAACGAAGACACGCTGCGTAGTCTCATCGTTCATGCCGTCGGGGCTGGTGACAGGCTTCGCGTTTTTGACAGCCGGGGCAGAGTGCGAATACATCGGAGCAACACGCAGATACCTTAATCACCGAGACCAAACACGACATGCAAACCGGCATCGCCGTCATCAAAAACTTGAGTGGATTCGACACATGGCGCACAAACTAGATAACCTGTATGAGGGGTTGCCCATATACGTTATCTCAACCGGCACGAGCCTGCGCGGCTTTGACTTCACGCGATTGAACGGCAAGATAACGATTGGCATCAACCGTGTGATTGAGTATTTCCATCCATCAATCTTACATTTCATTGATTTAACCGCACAGACGACTCACGCCAAAGCCTTGCGCAATTATAACGGGATGATTATTGCCGGAGCAGGCGCAGTCCCGGCGCAGACACATGCTAATACATTTGAAATCAGCCGAAACATTGACACATTTGAAATAAGCCGTAACATGACATCAACCTCAAAGAAGGTCGGGAGATCATTTAGCGACGGTTGGTTCGGCGGCGGCGCGGGATGCACAGCCTTACATACAGCGATTCTTCTGGGGGGCAATCCCATCTACCTTTTGGGCTATGATTATTATGAGGATAACGGAAGGCACTTTGACGAATATGACGAGTCGAGCAACGACCCGAACTTGTACCTGATTTCGTTCGAGGGCGTGTCACAGATCAGCCGCGAGAATTGGATACCTCAGATTTATAATTGCAACCCGCGCTCAAGGCTCAAGTGTTTTCCGCATCTTGATATTGATACGTTATTGCCTCCCGAGTCGTGAAAAAGGATAACGCCATTGGATTTCATTCACCTCAAACCGGAACAGCGACAATCCTTTAACGAAGATGGTTTTCTGGTCGTGCGCAAGGCTTTCGATGCAGGGGCAGTCGCACGCCTGATTGATGCGGGCGACCGGCTGGCGGAATCGTTTCTCAACAAGCCGGAGGTTATTAACAGGCCGGAGTATAATCATCTGGATTTGCGCCCGGGCTTGCTCAGAGAAAAAGCTTTGCTCGCGCTGGTCTCTCATCCATCTACTGTGTCGCTGGTCGTTCAATTACTCAGTCCCAATATTCATCTACACTCGACAGCCCTCATTTACAAAAGACCCGAAAGCCCGGAGGCTCCAAGCTTTCGACGTGGGTGGCACCGCGACATTCGTATTCCGCGTGATTTGGGACACGGGGGGTTGCCGCTGGTCGGCATCAAGGTCTGTTACTGTTTGACGGATTTTCAAGAGCCAGAGTGCGGCATGACTTTAATGGCGCGGGGAAGCCACTTGAGAACCGAGCCGCTGTCTATTCCGAAAGGAAAAGTTGATCCGAAGGATGTGGAAGTGTGTGACCTCAAACTGAATGCCGGTGACGCCCTGCTGTTCGAGAATCGCATCTTTCACACCGCAGCGCCGAATCGGAGCAATCGCGTATCCAAAGTGGTGATATACGGCTATGCCTATCGCTGGATGAAACCGGAAGTGTATCTGGATGTCGCGGACGCGCGGCTGCTTGAGCAGGCAGACCCGATTACGCGACAGCTTCTGGGAGGATACAAGGACGTTGACACTCCGCCCTGGGCATTGCAACAATGGGCCGAACGTCACAACGTCCATCCGAAATCAGTGCCGTGGACTGTAGAGATTTAAAATCAAGCGGATGGATGTTTCCTGCTGACCTACGATCCCGGTCGCGGTTCCGGGTATCGCTCGTAGGGAGGCGCGCTCACACAGATGCATAATCTAATCTCAACCCGTGTTACACAATTCGCGTATTTCGACCATCTGCTGGAAAGTCCGGTTTGGAAGGGTCGTAAAGTTCTGGACTTCGGCGGCAACATCGGCATCTTCTTAACGGGCGCAGGCGACTCTGTTGACCATGATGACTACTGGTGCTTAGACATCAACCGTGAGGTCATCGAGCGAGGTCGCCGTGACTTCCCGCAGGCTCATTTTGTTCACTACAATCGTTATAGCTCGCAGTACAATCCGAATGGCGTTCGCTATCTGTCAATCCCGGACTGTGGGATACAGTTTGACATCATCCTCGCCTTCTCGGTTTTCACACACACACACCAGAGCGAGATGCTTGAGCTGGTCGAGCAACTGCGCGGGATGCTGGCTCCAGATGGCGTGCTGGCGTTTACTTTTTGTGACCCGCGCTATGACAGGTCATTGTCCGATCCGACACTGCCTTCAGGCTCTGATGTGCGCAAGAATCTTGAGCGGGCAAGAGTTAAAAACTCATCGCGGGATATTGATGAGATTGTCGAGAGAGCATGTCAGGCGAAATGGTGTCTGCTCATTGACGAGGAACTCTATGTCGAGCCGGGCTATGAATTCTCACAACAAGAACGTCTAGGCCAGCCCGATGAAAGCTATTGCACGTACTTTACAGTTGAACACATGGCGTCGCTATTCCCGGATGCAAAAGCGCTTCCACCGGTCAGCCCGGAATGGCAACATTGCTGTATTTTAAGAAAGACCGCGTAGCCTGTTCTTAGGAAATAAGCGATGGATTTGAGATTCCACTGGATGCTTCCGAAGGGCGGAGAGGTCGCCGTGGATAAGCCTCAGACCGTTCAAGCGGCAGCCCGTTATCGAATCGAATCAATCAGCCGCACCTCGCCCGCTCCCCGTCCGGACATGGAAGGCTGGACGCACTTTGCCAGACATGCAGAGGAAGCGGGAATCGAATCTGTACTCATATCTTTTAGCCGTTACGAGCCAGACCCTTTAGTGACCGCCTGCGCTCTAGGGCAAGCCACCAAGAAGCTCAAGTTTATTGCTGCTTATCGTTCGGGGTTGATGCAACCGGCGACCTTCGTCCAACAAGTTAATACCCTCTCGGCTCTCATCGAAGGACGCGTCGCCTTGAACATCGTCGCCGGAAGTTCGACCGCCGAGCAACGCGGCTACGGAGATTACTTGGAACACGACGAGCGATATGCGCGGGCGGAAGAGTTTCTCGCGGTGTGTCGAGCGTTCTGGGGCAACGAGGGAGATGTAAATTTCGCGGGAGAGTATTATCGAGTGGAGCAGGGCAAGCTGCACACGCCGTTTGTGGCGTCTGATAGAAGCGCGCCGGAAATCTATGTCTCCGGGCACTCCCCTCCGGCTGAGCGGGTCGCTCTCTCGCAGAGTTCCTGTTTGTTACGAGTGGCTGACATTCCCGGTAAGCTTCAACCTACGGTGGTGCGCGCTCGACAGCATGGAGTCGAAGTTTGTCTGAGGTTGTGTGTGTTATGCAGGCCGACGCGAGAGGAGGCGATCAGCGTCGCCGAGTCTCTACTGCCGTCGCGCGACATTCCCAAGCAGGAACGCAGCGTAGCCATCAAGGACGATTCCCAAATGTACATGGAAGCCCGGACGATTTCTGACCGGAGCGACAAATGGCTGACGCGCTCACTGTGGACGGGGCTGGTTCCTTACAACGGGCCTGTGTGGACTGCCCTCATCGGAACGCCGCCGGAGATTGCCGGGGCAATTCTCGAATACAAGCGCATAGGCGTCACACAGTTCATCATGTCCGGATGGCCTGAGCTGGACGAAGTCGTTACTTTTGGCCGTGAGGTGCTGCCGCTTGTCAGGCAAGCGGAACAAAGCCAGCAGAAACATCGCGCGTAGACTTTTCGTGTCCGGCGCGCTTGATGATTGCTGCGCAGGAAATTGAAGCGAAAGCCTAAAAGAAGAATCGCCATGACTCTCAGATTCCACTGGATGATGCCCAAGGGCGGCGAAGTAGCCATGAAAACGGCTCAGGAAACTTCCCGCGTGCTCACGACCAAAAGCGCGTCACCGGCTGCGCTGCCGGACATGGAAGGCTGGACCAAATTCGCACGGAGCGCAGAGCAAGCGGGCATCGAATCAGTGCTGCTTTCTTTCAGCCGTTACGAGCCGGATACTATTCTTCTCGCGTGTGCGGTTGGCATGGTGACTACAAAGCTCAAGTTCATCGTGGCCTATCGCTCAGGGTTGATGCAACCGGCGACCTTCGTCCAACAGGTCAATACCCTCTCGGCCTTAATCGAAGG
>JACMLC010000214.1 GCA_014379795.1 Pyrinomonadaceae bacterium | reverse complement strand
CCGCCGCGCGCATCATCAGGCCGAGCGCGCAGGTGGTCTTGCCCTTGCCGTTGCCTGTGTGAACCATCAGGAGGCCGCGCGTCTGCTCGCGATAATCCTCGCGCCGCCATTTGTATTTTTTTTCTTTGGACATTTGGATAAAGAATTCAGAAGCCAGAAGTCAGGAGCCAGAATGAAAGGCTGAAACCCGTTTCTTATTCCGGCTTCTGAATTCTGGCTTCTGTCTCCCTTGTGTTTCATGCTGCTGCGTCTTCGGTGCGGTCGCGGTCGCCGTTGCGTCTTTCGACGGCTTCGGTGAGCAGG
This sequence comes from Pyrinomonadaceae bacterium, assembly GCA_014379795.1. GTDB lineage: Bacteria > Acidobacteriota > Blastocatellia > Pyrinomonadales > Pyrinomonadaceae > JACMLC01. The sequence continues at coordinate 7,372 of JACMLC010000214.1, read as the reverse complement.
CGGACGATGGTTCGTTCGGCCTCTTCCCATTCGCCTTTGAGTGTGCAGCCGGCTGCGTTGCGATGGCCGCCGCCGCCGAATTTTTCGGCGATGCGCGCGACGTTGATGTCGCCTTTGGAGCGCAAGGATGTGCGATAAACTCCGGGCGTCGTCTCTTTCAAAAGCGCGACGACCTCGACCTCAGAGACCGTTAAAGGATAGTTGACGAAGCCGTCGCCGTCCTCTTCGGTCGCGTCCGCGCTCTTTTGCATCTCCATCGTCTGGCGCATCCACGCGACGCGTCCCGATGGGTCGCGGCGGGCTGTCGCCAAGACCTGACTGAGCAGCCCGAGCTTGCTCCAAGCATAGCTGCTAAAGACATCTTGCGAGACTTTGGCGGGCTTGACTCCGGCTTTGACCAGCTCGGAAGCGACCTTGAAAGTGCGTTCCGTGGTGTTCGAGTAATGGAACGAGCCTGTGTCCGTCACGAGCGCGGTGTAGACGCATTCGGCTATCTCTTTGGTAACGCGGACGCCGATGGCCTTGCACAAATTGTAAATCATTTCGCCGACCGCAGAGGCTGTCGCGTCAATCCAGTTGATGTCGCCAAAGAGCGCGCTCGTCGCGTGATGGTCTATGTTGACGACGAACTGTTTTTCGAGATCAATCAGGCCGGGGCGTGTGATGTCCGAGCATTCGATGACAAACACGGCATCGTAATCTCGATCAACTTCGGGGGTGACGCGAATGTGCGCGGCTCCGGGCAGTTTGCGGTAAGAGTAGGGGACTGAGTCGCGCGTGATGACTTCGGCTTCTTTGCCGAGCGCGCGCAGGAGCCAGTACAGACCAAGCGAGGAACCGAGTCCGTCGCCGTCCGGGCGTATGTGCGAGGTGATTGCAAAGCGTTGTTTCGATTCAATCAGCTCAACGACTTGACTAAGCATGTCAACAAAAAAGTGATGAGTGATGAGTGATGAGTGATGAGCACTAGCATGCCTCTTATCACTCATCCTTCATCCTTCATCCTTCATCCTTTCTTTCGGGGGAATCCTCTGTCGGTCCCTGTATTTCCCAATCCTGTTTGAGTTCTGCGAGCAGTTGGTCTACGCGTGCGCCGCGCTCTTCGACCGTATCGCGGACGAAATGAATCTCAGGCGCGTGGCGCAGGTTGAGGGAAAAGCCTACCTGCTTGCGCACGTAGGGGGCTGCGTGGCGCAAAGCTACGAGCGCGGTCTGAATCTCAGGCTCGTCGCCTTCGACCAGTACGAAGACGCTCGCGTCGCGCAAGTTATCCGTGACGCGCACATCCGTTACCGTCACCGCCTGCACGCGCGGGTCTTCCAACTCAAAACTGACAATCTCCGAGATTTCCTCTTTCAACATCTCGGCAATTCTTTCCGGCCTTCGCATACCAATCCCAAGTCTCAAGTCCCAAGTCCTAAGTCCCAAGCGGTTTTGACTTGAGTCTTGGGACTTGAGACTTGGGACTTATAGCTCCGTCGCTGCTACTTTCTCGATGATATAAGCCTCGATCTGGTCGCCGATCTTGAGGTCGTTGAAATTTTCCAGAGAGATACCGCACTCGAAACCTTCGCGGACTTCCGAGGCGTCCTCTTTGAAGCGGCGCAGGCTGGCGATGCCGCCTTCCCAAGAGACGACGCCGTCGCGGATCAGGCGCGCTCGCGCGTTGCGACGGATGACGCCGTCTAAGACCATGCAACCGGCGACGACTCCGGCACGGGGCACGCGGAAAATGTCGCGCACTTCCGCTTTGCCGAGAATTTTTTCCTTCTCAACCGCTTCGAGCATGCCGATCATCGCGGCGCGAATCTCTTCTTCGACCTTGTAGATGATCGAGTGGAGGCGGATGTCCACGGCTTCCTGCTTGGCTAGGTCTCCGGCGCGTGTTTCGGGGCGGACGTTAAAGCCTATGATGACGACAGCCGTGCTGGCAGAGCCTGCCTGCGTGGCGGAAGCCAGCAGCACGTCGGATTCCGTAATCGCGCCGACGCCTGAGCGCACCACTTTGACTTTGACCTGTTCGGTCGAAAGTTTCTGAAGCGTGCTCTTCAAAACTTCGACAGAGCCTTGCACGTCCGCTTTGATGACGACGAGCAATTCTTTGACTTCAGTTTGTCCGAGCGCCTCTATGCCGCGCTTGGTGGTTTGCAGGAGCGTGCTCTGGCGCGTGAGCATCTGGCGGTGATGCGAAATCTGCTGTGCGCGCGTGATGTCCGCGACGACCTGAAAAGATTCGCCCGCCTGCGGGACGCCCTGTAAGCCCAAAACTTCGACGGGCGTAGCCGGCCCGACTTCCGTGACAGCTTCACTCCGATCATTGAACATCGCGCGGACTTTGCCGAAAATCTGGCCGACGATAAAGGGGTCGCCGACTCGCAGCGTGCCCTGTTGCACGAGGACGGTCGCCACCGCGCCGCGCCCGCGATCAAGCTTGGCTTCGAGGACGACGCCGGAAGCAAGACGCGTCGGGCTGGCCTTGAGGTCAAGAATGTCTGCCGTCAATAGAATGGTTTCCAGCAAGTTTTCCAGATTCTCGCGCCGCTTGGCGGAGACCTCAACCATTTCGGTTTCGCCGCCCCACTCGACAGGCTGCAAGCCCTGCACGGAAAGCTCTTGCTTGACGCGATCAGCATTGGCGCCCGGCTTGTCAATTTTGTTGATGGCGACGACGATGGGAACCCCTGCTGCGCGCGAGTGCTCAATCGCTTCAATCGTCTGCGGCATGACGCCGTCGTCCGCCGCGACGACCAGCACGACCACATCCGTAGCTTTGGCTCCGCGCGCACGCATCATCGTAAAGGCTTCGTGGCCGGGCGTGTCTAAGAAGACAACGCGGCGTGTTTCTAAGGGGTTGTCAGGACTCTTGACCTGCACGCTGTAGGCGCCGATATGCTGCGTGATGCCGCCCGCTTCGCCAGCCGCGACATCCGTTGTGCGTATGCCGTCGAGCAACGAAGTCTTGCCGTGGTCAACGTGTCCCATGACCGTCACCACAGGCGCGCGCGGCAGCTCAACATCGTCCGCATCCGTCGCAATCAATTCCTCAAACTCTTCTTCCGCGATCATCTCTTCAAACGGCACGAAGGTCACTTCGTAGCCGAAGCGATGTCCCAAGTCAACTGCCACGTCATCATTCAAAGGCTGGTTGATGGTGGCAAAGACTCCACGTTGCAAGAGCAGCGACACAACATCCTTTGGCTTGATGCCGAGCTTTTCCGCGAACTCTTTGACGGTCGAGCCTTCGACGAGGCGCACGGGCTTCAATTCGCCAAGGTTGGCCGGAGTCTCCATCCTTCCGGCGATGCGGTCTTCGAGCGAAAGAGTTTTGGGCGGCGGAATAAAGTCGCGGTCACCGAAACGCCCGCCCTTGCCGCCTTCACCGACTTTGCGCCCGCCGCGCACGGTCGAGCGCGTCGAGCGCCCACGACGACGCGCGTCAGGCGGAGGCGTGTAAACAGTTTGCGGCGTCGCGGTCTCGCCGGGAGTCCCGCCGCGTTCCGAGCGCGTCAGGGTCGAGCGCGCGGCTCCACCTCCTCCGCCTCCTCCACGCTCCGTGCGTTCCTGCCGCTCGCGACGCTCGCGCGGCGCGGGAGGTTGCTGTGGAAGTGGCGGCGGCGTCGGCATCGGCGCGCGTTCGCCGTGACGGATGCCAGCGTTGAGCGCAGCCGCAGTCGGCCTCAGCGACCTGACTTGTCTTGATGGCGGAGGCATCGTCGCCACGCGCGGAGCTTCCGTTACTGCCGATGCTTCGGCGGCTTCCATAGGAGCCGTCGCTTGTAAAGTTTGTTGTTCGATAGGTTGTGCTGGCACCATTTCCGGCGCGGGAGCAGAAGGCGATTGTGTCTCGACCTCAAGCTCGGGCGCCTGCTCTGTCTGTTGTGCGTCGGGCGCAAGCAGAGCCGCAGCGGTTGCTTCCGCTCCCGGATGTTCTGCGCGCGCGGCGGGCGATAATTTTTTAACCAGCCGCGCAGCGGTGGCGGGTCTGCCGGCTGGCTGGCTCTCCGGCTGCGGTTGTGCGGTGGGCGGCGCGGCTTCGACATGCGCCGGCTCTTCGGCTGCTGCCGTCTCGGCTGACGCTGCTTCCTCGCCTGCTTCTTCGCTGAGAGCGGGAGCTTCCTCTGCCGGACGCACGGCGCGCTTGACGACGCGCACGGCGCGCGGAGCCGATGCCTCTTTTTTCGGAAAATACTTGTTGCGTATCTTGTCCGCCAACTCTTTTGAGATGGAGTTGGAAGGCACACTGACATCCACACCCTCGCGCCGCACCTCTTCGATGAGCCGCTTGGTGTCGAGCTTCAACTCTTTTGCCAGATCGTAAAGTCTAACCTTTGAAGTAAGGGTCATGCATTCCTTCTTCGACGCTTTTGATAAAACGGCGTCGCGCGCTTCAAAAAAGGGACGATCAAAACTCTCACACCTGAGATGCCTTTCCAGTCCCTTTTAACCGGCGCGCTTCTCAAAGGAAGCGACGGTCACGGGCAGGCTCTCAAGGAGGCGAGAAGCAAGACGCGCAGCCCCTTGGTGCGCGCATGCTGCGATTCGGGCTAACGGGCCGCATCGTCTTTGTCTGCATCCGCCGATTCATCGGCATCTGCTATTTCGCTCTCGACCGGCGCGGCCTCTTCTCGATATTGCGGGACGGGAGCGGATGTCACCTGAACTTCCGGCGCGGAAGCCTCCGAAGCGAAACCGGCTTTCGGAGAAAATCCGCCTTCCTCTTCGACGGGCGACGCGCCTTCTCCGACGCGTCCAGCCGCTTCGATATAAGCTGCGCCCGAAGAAGTGATGTCAGGCGCAGGCGTGATCGTGTCCGGGCGCAGGTCGCGCCCGGCATCCTGTAATAAAAGCGCTTCTTCAGATACGGGGTCGGCTTCGGTCATCGCAACAGGGTCAACCGATTCCTGCACGAGAATTTCAGATTCGGCGGTAAAAGGCGCGCCCTGCTCAACGGCCTCGTCATAACCTTTAGCAGTCATCGCATCCGAAGGCTCTACCTCGCGCGCTTCAATCGTCTCGTCAAGCTCCGCAGAAACCGCGTGCTGCTCGACCGGCTCATAAACTTCCGTCTCAGCCTCGCTCACTTCAACGGCTTCCGAAGATTCAGTCTCAGCTTCGGTCTCTGTTTCAGCATTCGCTTCAACGGCCTCTGCTTCAACAGCAGCTTCATCCGTCGCGGCTGGCGCAGCTTCTTCTGTCGAGCCTTCTGCCACAGCCTCTTCACTTGCCGCTTCTTCCAGCTTGCTGGCTTCGCGCGCGGCGATGACGGCCTGCGCCGCAGTCAAAATGGATTCGGCTTCATCAAGACTGACATCAAGATGCTCAACCAGATCGTCAACCGAAGTGGCGGCTAAGCCGTCTATGTCAGTGATGCCAAATTCGGAAAGCGTGTCGGCCTGCGAGGCCGTCATGCCTTCGATAACAGAGAGCGGCACAGGCTCGCCCGAAGCGATGAGCGCGCCCATCTGTTGCGCAACCTCTTTCTTGATCTCTTCCTCGCTGCGGATGTCTATGTTCCAGCCGACGAGCTTGGTCGCCAGCCGCACGTTCTGCCCGCGCTTGCCGATGGCTAGAGAGAGCTGGTCTTCATTGACGATCACTTCCATCTGGCGATTCTCGATGTCCGTGATACGCACCTGATTGACCTTCGCAGGCGACAGGGCATTGGCGGCAAAGACAGACGGTTCGTCAGACCATTCGATAATATCTATTTTTTCGCCGCGCAACTCGCGGATGATGGCCTGCACGCGCGATCCCTTCATGCCGACGCACGCGCCGACCGGGTCAACATCGCGCTCGTTCGAGGTGACTGCAATCTTGGCGCGCTCGCCGGGTTCACGGACGCAGGATTTGATGACGACCGTTTCGTCATAAATCTCCGGCACTTCCATCTCAAACAGGCGCAAGAGCAAGTCCGGGCTGGTGCGCGAGACTTCGATCTGCGGCCCCTTCGATTCTTTCGAGACGTTACTGATGACGACGCGAATTCTTTCGCCCTGATTCCACTGCTCGCCGCGAGACTGCTGGGAGCGCGGCAGGATGGCTTCAAGATTTCCGAGGTCAACAATCAGGTTGCCGCGCTCGAAACGCTTGACGAAGCCGTTGACCAGATCGCCCGTCTTGTCTATGTACTGCTCGTAAATATTCGAGCGTTCGGCGTCGCGCACTTTTTGAAAAAGAATTTGTTTGGCGGTCTGTGCCGCGATGCGTCCAAGCTCTTCCATCGGCAAAGGCAAAAGCAGCGCGTCGCCAATCTCGACTTCATCACCGGCCATCTCTTTGGCCTCGTCAAGCGATAGCTCTGTGGCCGGATTCGCCACTTCGTCAACGACGACTTTGGTGGCCGAAAGCTCGATGCCTGTGTCAGCGTTCCAGTCCACTTGTATGTCTTCGCCGGACTTGAACTGCTTTTTGGCCGCCGCGCGCACGGCTTCCTTCATGGCCTCGATGACCAGTTCGCGATCTATGCCTTTTTCCTGGCAGAGTATGTCAATATTCTGCGCGATGGATGTGCTCATGTACTTGCTTCTCTCTTCAAAAGTGATTTCGTGCGCCTTAAAAGTGTCGCGCAGAGGAAACCTATTCAGTTGTAATTGGCGGCATTGTTACCGCGTTAATTCATCAAGGGCTTTCGCCGCCTGCTCGCGCTCTTTGGCGCGCTGGAATTCCGCTTCGACATCTATCTCAAGGTTGGCCTTGACGATTGAGCTTAACGGCACCTGTATGCGCCCGCTCGTGACATCTTCAAACACAACCTTGTCGCCTTCGACCCCGATGATGCGCCCACGAAAATTACGCTGGCCGTTGATGGCTGTGCGCGATTTCAGCTTTGCCGGATGCCCCACAACCTTTTCGTAGTCAGCGAGCTTGTAAAGCCCGCGTTCCAAACCCGGCGAGGAAACCTCTAAGGTGTAGGGCGAATGTATAAAATCTTCTACTTCAAGGATCGTGCCTAGATAATGGCTGACGTGAGAGCAATCTTCGTGCGTCACGCCTTCGGGCTTATCAATAAAGATACGAATGATGGGCTTGCCTTCCGGCCCCGCGACTTCAGCGTGATAAAGCTCAACACCGTGCTCAACGCACGCACGCGTCGCCAGCTCCTCAACCCGCGACGCAATCGAACTCCCGCCCATCTGGCCTGCCCCTCCTTCAAAAAGCTCCCGCGCAAAAGAAAAAGTGGGCGCGAACCCACCGGATGATACCGCCGCGCTCAGAGCAAGCGAAGAATTATACGGGAAGAGCAGGGGAAAAGCTAGTTGGCAGTTGGCGGTTTGCAGTCGGCAGCAAAAGCGAAGGAACAGAGTTACTTCTGCCTGCTGCTAACTACCTGCGGCCAACTTGCTTTTAACGATCTCGCTGACAGTGCGCCCGT
>JACMLC010000022.1 GCA_014379795.1 Pyrinomonadaceae bacterium | reverse complement strand
GACGCGATGCGAATGACGCGACGACCGCACACGTTGCGACGCCGGATTATGCCGGAGAATTACAGAGCGGCATCAAGGGAGCGCGCATCGGCGTCCCGCGCGAATTGTTCGGAGAAGGTCTTGATGCTGAAGTGCGCGCCTCTGTCGAGCGTGCGATTGAAGCTTACCGCGAACTCGGCGCAGAGATTATTGATGTAGAGCTGCCGCACGCGAAATATTGCATCGCGGTTTACTACATCATCGCGACTGCCGAGGCTTCTTCAAATCTCGCGCGCTACGACGGCGTGCGTTACGGCTTTCGCGCGGAGGAAGCGAAGACCTTGCGCGAGATGTATCGCAAGACGCGCGACGAAGGATTCGGAGCGGAAGTCAAGCGGCGCATCATGCTCGGCACCTACGTGCTCTCGTCCGGCTATTACGAAGCTTATTATCGCAAAGCGCAACAGGTTCGCACGCTCATCAAACAGGATTTCCAGAAGGCTTTTGAAAAGTGTGATGCCATCGCCACGCCGACCACGCCGCCCACAGCTCTCCTGATAGGCGCCAAAACGGACGACCCGCTCGCCATGTACCTCAACGACATCTACACCTGCACGGCGAATCTGGCGGGCATTCCGGGCATCTCCCTCCCTTGCGGATTATCCGAAGCAGGCTTACCGATAGGCTTGCAGTTCGTCGGCCCACACTGGTCTGAAGCCACGCTCCTGCGCCTCGCACACGCTTACGAAAAAGCTCATCCGTTTACAGCACTGCCGAAGGTAAAAGTATAGCTAGGAGGTATTCAGCTTTTCTTCGAGAGTAGAGAAAAGCCGCTCACAATGAGCAGCCGCTTTTCTCACTTTCGTAACGTTAAGGAGCGCCAAAATCTTTGGGCCATGACGGATTTTATGATACTCACCCGGCTTAGTATTGCGAGTCGCAGCAACCAAAGACGAATAGACTCTGGCCTTTTCAATTTCCTCAACATTACGATTTGCTGGAATAGAGTTTGAATTGAAGGCTTGTGTATAAAAATCTTTAAGTGCCTCAATATCTGCAATGAGCCAAGCTTCCATCACTTGAACCATTAAATGACACTGATCCGCATCAACATATTGAAGATCCCACTTATCACGATGCGTTAAATGCTGAAGAGGCGTAGTGCCACTGTCAACAGGGGCTTCGGAATCCACAAGCAGAACATTGAAGCTATCAGGATTGGCTCGCAAACTTCTTCGAAAATCTTTATATGTCGCATCACGAGAGCCGCACGGAATATTACGCCATCTGATTCGTTTATCTTGGGCAACGGCAATCAAATCTCTAAAGAAACTATTAAACCCTCGACGCACTTCGATTTCCGCATGCTTGTTATTTCCCTTTGCACCACCTTCAATGTAAATGCGAATCTCGTTCACCATCGGGTGCCTCCGATTTCCCCTTTGAGCCAGAGTTCGCCAAGAGAATATTCCTGAAGCCATTCTTTTAGTCGCTCAGAATCGAGCCTATGCAAGTGAGTTCCGTCAATATCATGTTCACAGACTATTACTGATTCGGGAACATCCGTAAGGGCAGAGACTAGAATGTCAGAGTGGGTCGTAACGATTATTTGAGTACGCTTAGAAGCATCAATCAACAACTCAGCTAGAGTTGGCAAGATATCCGGGTGTAACCCCAGCTCAGGCTCTTCAATACAAATCAGCGGTGGTGGTGATGGATGGCAAAGAATAGTCAATAAACAAAGATAGCGAAGTGTTCCATCAGAGAGACGTGTAGCGGGGATCGGATCATTGAGACCTTTCTCATAAATATATATCTGTATAGTACCTGCTTGGGTTCTAGTTTTAACGTGCTCGGCAGTATCATAGAATCTTCTGAATTTTTCGTTAACCAATTGCTGAACAGGAAGCTTTAGGTTATCTAAAACGAGGGCAAGATTCTCTCCATCTTCAACAAGAAAATCTTCTTGGGAATCAGCAGGCAAAGGGTTTCTAGGTGGGTTGCCTTTTCTAAATCTCCATTCCTTATAGATTTTGATTTTCCCAAATTCACTTCCAAGATACGTGATTTCAGGATAAACATCCGGGTCTCTCCGTTGAGACAGGATAGAATCATCAAGACGATATTCAGCTACGTCTAACGATTTTTCTTCTCTTTCTCCGCGCTCATTCCTGAAACTTATTTCGTGCATGCCAGCCTCTGAGAAAAGATAATAATAAACCTTGACTCGGAGGGGCTGCCCGCTATTGATATCTATCTCTCCTCTACTTAACTGTTCGCTTTCAATTACCTCATCAATAATTTGTTATTTTTGTCCCGTTCTCGTAAAACTGAGCTTGTAGCTTACATGTTTGTTCTCCTCAGAAAGGATTTCGTCAGGAAAAACAATAACTGCTTCAATCTCAGCTACTGGATCATCCTGATTGCCTTTCCAAAGAAATTCCCCAACGCCTCCCCCACTCCGAATGGCACCAGAGATGCCGCCTGATATGGGCGTGCGCCTCAATAGGTCAATCGCTTCGATTAAGTTTGACTTCCCCGAAGCGTTCGGGCCAATCAAAACATTTAGCGGCTCAAGCTTGATTTCTTCCCCTTCACTCCCATACGAAAGGAAGTTCTTTAAGCGAAGTGTGTGGATTAGCCGTTTACCTTCCATTTTTTCTTTCGCTCGGCTTTTTGTCAGGGATGAGGTCGCCGGTAAAGAGTTCCAGAATGCCTTTGGCGGTGCCGACGATGGGGGTGGCGTCGAGGCCGACGTGGATGCTGCCGCGCAGTAATCCCTTTTTCTTGATTTCATAGCCAGCGAGACTAATGGCGAAGACTGTGCCGACAAAGGGGATGGGCTTGATTAGGCGCTTGGCGATTTGCCAGCCGCCCGCGCGCACTGCTCTTCTTTTTAAACTCGTAGCCATCTTCACCAGTCTCCTTTGTCTGCGAACCTTGATTGGTATTGATTGTACTTGCGAGCTAAGGTTTAAGCCAAGCGCGCACAGCTTTCACAAGCACGCCCGCAGAATTTCGCAAAGGACGCCTGAGAGCGAGTTGTGTTAGCATATCTTGCTTTTTCCGAATCCAGCTTTTCCATTTCATTTACGATGCCTCTCAACACAGGCCGCATCATCGCCATTGTTTGCGTGGTCTCGCTGCTGGCTCTGGCTTTTGCCTGCAAGCCTTCGGCTAACGCGCCCGCGAAACGCAAGCTGATGATCTACACGCCGCACGGGCAGGACCTGCTGCGCGATTTCGTAGCGCGTTATGAGCAGGCACACCCGGACGTGAAAGTGGAATTTCTGGATATGGGTTCGCGGCAGGTCTTGGAGCGTCTGCGCGCCGAGCGTAATCGCCCGCAGGCGGATTTATGGTGGGGCGCATCGCACATGACGTTTCAGACGGCGGCGGAAGAAAACCTGCTCTCGCCGTATCGCCCGACGTGGGCGGACAAAGTTTCATCAGACGCGCGCGACGCGCAGGATCGCTGGTACGGGACTTACGAAACGCCGGAAGTCATCGTGTATAACAGCGATGCTGTACAGGCTTCGGACGCGCCGAGAGATTGGGACGACGTGCTGGATGCGAAGTGGCGCGACAAGGTTTTGATTCGCAATCCGAATCCGTCGGATTCGATGCGAGCTATCTTCGGAGCGATGATCTGGCGTTTTTATAAAGACGCGAATTCGCCTGCGGGCGGTTATGATTGGCTTCGCAGGCTCGATGCAAACGTGCATGAGTACACGGCTGACGGAACTTTGCTGATGCAGAAGCTGGCACGGCGCGAAGGGCTTATCAGCCTGTGGAATATGCCGGACGCGCGGCTTTATCAGGAGCAGAAAAAGCTTCCCGTCGCTTACGTTATCCCTTCGAGCGGCACGCCCGTTATCATAGACTCTATCGCCATCGTGCGCGGCGCGGCGAATGAGGAAGACGCAAAACGCTTTTACGAATTTGTCACCACGCCCGAAAGCCTGATTCACTCCGCGCGAAATTTCTATCGCATCCCCGCGCGCACAGACCTTGACCGCAGCCAACTGCCAGCATGGATGAATGAGCCTTTCACGCGCATGCAGGTGGATTGGGACTTGCTGCGCAGAGAAGGCGATGGCTGGCTGCGCTACTGGGACACGGAGATTCGTGGACGCAATCGAAAGTAAGACAAACTATCTTTTCATCGCGACCCGGCGCGCGAATTATCTCTCGCCCGGTCGCTCAGAATAACCGCGCAGATGTGTGTTAAATTCAAAGCTGCGCTTTCACTTCAACCCCCATCTGAAGGAGAAAAATTCATGCGAAGAAAGTTAATAGTTGTAACCGCCGCGATGGCGCTCATCGCGCTGGCCTCTGTGAGCGTGATGGCGCAGGCCGGAAGCTGGAAACAGGTCGGCAAAGCAGGCGAATGGATTGACACGCGTTTTATGGTCGCGATGGACGGAGAAATCTGGACGATTGAGAAAAGCGGAAATCTGTATCGCACAGACAAAAACGGCATGTGGAAACAGGTCGGCACCCCCGGCGCGTGGGTCAACACGCAATTGATGACAGCGTTGGACGGCGAGCTGTGGACGATTGAAACCGACGGCAACCTGTATCGCACGAACAAGAATGGCGACTGGAAACAGGTCGGCAAGAAGGGCGAATGGGGCGGCACGCGCGGCATCGTCGCGATGGACGGAGAAATCTGGAGCGTTGAAAAGAACGGCGACCTTTACCGCGCAGACAAAAACGGGAATTACGTGCGGGTCGGCCCGAGCGGCAGCATGAAGGACGCCCTCTGGCTCGTGGCGATGGGCAGTGAGCTGTGGTCGGTCGAGCGGGACGGCACCCTCTACAAGACCAATAAGATGGGCGGCTGGCAGCGCGTCGGACAGCCCGGAGCATGGGGCGGCACGCGCTTTATGGCTGCATCCGGCACACAGCTCTGGACCATCGAGGCGAACGGCAATTTGTACAAGACGGACAAGAGCGGCAACTGGCTGCTGGTAGGCAAGGGCGGCGAATGGAAGAACACAGCCGGGATGGTAGCGTTGGACGGCGAGCTGTGGACGATTGAGAGCGACGGCAGTCTTTACCGGACTCAGATGCAATGACAAAT